>NZ_JBAGKI010000041.1:0-52323 GCF_036689795.1 Micromonospora palythoicola
GCTCGGCCCCCCCGCGGCCTACCGCGCCCCACCCCCGCCTGGGGGGCGCCCCCCCCCCCGCCACCCCCGTGCCGGGCGGCGTGCCGCCGCTGGACGGGCCCCGATCTCCCCTCCGCGACAAAGGAGAACCCCGTGTCCGCGACCCCTCTGCTGGAGCTACGCGGGATCGACAAGAGTTTCGGTCCCGTCCAGGTTCTACGCGATGTCGCCTTCGCCGCCTATCCGGGCGAGGTCACCGCGCTGGTCGGTGACAACGGTGCCGGCAAGTCGACCCTGGTCAAGTGCATCAGCGGCATCTACCCGACCGACGCCGGGCAGTTCGTCTTCGACGGCCGGCCGGTGAACATCCACAGCCCGCGCGACGCCGCGGCGCTCGGCATCGAGGTCGTCTACCAGGACCTCGCGCTCTGCGACAACCTCGACATCGTGCAGAACATGTTCCTCGGCCGCGAGAAGCGCAGCGGCATCGTGCTCGACGAGCCGACCATGGAACAGATGGCGGCCGAGACCCTCGCCGGGCTCTCCGTACGCACCGTCAAGTCGTTGCGCCAGCAGGTCTCCAGCCTCTCCGGCGGCCAGCGTCAGACGGTGGCGATCGCCAAGGCGGTGCTCTGGAACAGCAAGCTGGTGATCCTGGACGAGCCGACCGCCGCGCTCGGCGTCGCGCAGACCGCCCAGGTGCTCGAACTGGTCCGGCGGCTGGCCGACAACGGTCTGGCCGTCGTGCTGATCTCGCACAACATGAACGACGTCTTCGCCGTCTCCGACCGGATCGCCGCGCTCTACCTCGGCCAGATGGTCGCGCAGGTGAAGACCACCGACATCACTCACGCGCAGGTGGTCGAGCTGATCACCGCCGGTCGCTCCGGCGGGCTCGGTCTCACCGGCGAACCGGCCACCAACGGCAACGGCGCGGCGCCGGCCGGCAGCACCACGGGAGGCGTCTCATGAGCACCACCGCCGTCAAGCAGGAGGGTCCGGCCGCAGTCACGTCGACGCCCTCCGTCGGCACGCACGTCCGCAGCTACTGGCGACGGGTACGCGGTGGCGACATCGGCGCCCTGCCCGCCGTGCTCGGTCTGCTCGTCCTCTGCACGGTCTTCTCGATCCTGCGGCCCTCGTTCCTCAGCGCCGGGAACTTCGCCAACCTGTTCACCCAGGGCGCGGCGGTCACCCTGATCGCGATGGGCCTGGTCTTCGTCCTGCTGCTGGGTGAGATCGACCTGTCGGCCGGCTTCGCCAGCGGCGTCTGCGCGGCGGTGCTGGCCAACGTGGTCACCGTGCTCGGCCACCCCTGGTACGTCGCGGTGGCCGCCGCCGTGCTCACCGGCATGGTGATCGGTACGACGCTCGGTCTCCTGGTCGCCAAGATCGGCATTCCCTCCTTCGTGGTCACCCTCGCCGGCTTCCTGGCCTTCCAGGGCGTGGTGCTGCTGCTCATGGAGGAAGGCCGCAACATCTCGGTGCGCGACTCGGTGCTGGTGGCGATCGCCAACCGCAACCTGCCGCCGTTGCTCGGCTGGGCGCTCGCCGCCGTGGCCGTCGCCGGCTACGCCGCCGTGCAACTGCTGCGCTACCGCAACCGCGCCGCGCGGGGTCTGGTCACCGACCCGATGGCGGTGGTGCTCGCCCGGATCGGCGGCCTGGCGGTCATCCTCGGCCTCGCGGTGTACGTGCTCAACCTGGAGCGCAGCCGCAACGTGCTGATCAGCTCGCTCAAGGGTGTGCCGATCGTCGTACCGATCATCGCCGTGCTGCTCGTCGTCTGGACCTTCGTGCTGCACCGCACCAGCTACGGCCGGCACATCTACGCGGTCGGCGGCAACAAGGAGGCCGCCCGCCGGGCCGGTATCAACGTGGACCGGATCCGCATCTCGGTCTTCGTCATCTGCTCCACCATGGCCGCGATCGGCGGCATCGTGGCCGCCAGCCGGGCCAACTCGGTCGACCCGAACACCGGCGGCAGCAACGTGCTGCTCTATGCCGTGGGCGCGGCCGTTATCGGCGGTACCAGCCTCTTCGGCGGCAAGGGCCGGGTGCTGGACGCGGTGCTCGGCGGCGCGGTGGTCGCGGTGATCGACAACGGCATGGGCCTGATGGGCTACAGCTCGGGCGTCAAGTACGTGGTCACCGGCGTGGTCCTGCTCCTGGCGGCCAGCGTCGACGCGCTGTCGCGCCGGCGAGCCGCCACCAGCGGTAGTCGCTGATCCGCTGCACCGAAGGTAGTCACAACCGATGCGCGTGGGACCGAGCCAGGACGAGATTCGTCGACAGAATCTGGGGGCCCTGCTGCGCTACGTGCACGTGCACGGTGCCACCACACGGGCGGAACTGACCACCGCACTGGGGTTGAACCGGAGCACCATCGGCGCGCTCACCGCCGACCTCGCCGCGGCCGGCCTGGTGACTGAGGGGGCGCCGAAGGAAACCGGCCGGGCCGGACGACCGTCGCTGGTCGTCCGGCCCGAGTCGGACCGGGTCTTCGCGTACGCGTACAGCATCGAGGTGGACCGGCTGCGGGCCGCGCGGGTCGGGCTCGGCGGCGCGGTGATCGACCGCCGGGAGCTGGACCGCCCTCGCGGTCTGACCGCCGCCGAGGCGGCCCCGCTGCTGGCCGGTGCGGTCAAGGAGATGCGGCAGGCGCTGCCGGAGGACGCCGTCTGCGTCGGTGCCGGGGTGGCGGTCTGCGGGATGGTCCGCCGCGACGACGGGCTGGTCCGGCTCGGTCCGACCACCGGCTGGGTGGACGAGCCGATCGGCACCGCCCTCGGTACGGAACTCGGGGTCGACGTGCCGGTCACGGTCGGAAACGTGGCCGACGTGGCCGCCTTCGCCGAGCACGCCCGGGGCGCGGCGGCCGGCTGCGACAACGTCATCTACCTCTACGGCGACGTCGGCGTCGGTGCCGGGATCATCGCCGGCGGCCGGCGGCTGACCGGGCACGGCGGCTACAGCGGCGAGGTGGGCCACATGGTGGTGGTCCGGGACGGGGCCCGCTGCGAGTGCGGCAACCGGGGGTGCTGGGAGACCGAGATCGGCGAGCACGGGCTGCTCCGGGCCGCCGGCCGTTCCGACGCCCGGGGCCGGGAGGCGATGCTCGCGGTCTTCGACGCCGCCGACCGCGGGGACGCCCAGGCCCAGATCGCGGTACGCCAGGCCGGTGACTGGCTCGGCTTCGGCGTCGCCAACCTGGTGAACATCTTCAACCCGGAGATGGTCATCTTCGGCGGCACCATGCGCGACCTCTACCTGGCCGCCGCCGCCCAGGTGCGCAGCCGGCTGAACTCCAACGGACTGCCGGCCTGCCTGGAGCACGTCCGGCTGCGTACGCCGAAGCTCGGCGAGGACGCTCCCCTGGTCGGCGCGGCCGAACTCGCCTTCGACCGGCTGCTCGCCGATCCGCTCGACGTCAGCTGACCTCCAGTTCCAGATTTCGCGAACCGGTTTCGCCATCCGCTGAACTGATCGGCCGCACAATCCGTACCAGGTTGCGGACGGCCGACGGGTGCGGACGTCCGACGCTCAACGATCGGTTCTCGTCCGAGGAGGCGCCGCAGACATGGCACCGCTGGATTCCGCTCGTCGCCGGCAGGGCAACCGGTCCCGTCGCTTGGCGGTGCTGCTCACCACGATCGTCGCAGCTCTCGTCGTCCTGCCCGGCGTGGCGTTGGCCGCGCCCGCCGCCCAGCAACTCGCCGCCGCCGACCAGGCCCTGCTCGACGGCGTGCGGCTGGCCGGTCTGTGGGAGATGCCGGCCGGGCAGATGGCCGCCGAGAAGGGTCAGTCCCGGGTGGTCCGCGAGGTCGGCGCCGAGATCGCCCGGCAGCACGAGGAGCTTGACCGGATCACCGTCGAGGCGGCCAACAAGCTGGGTGCGGTCATCCCCAACGCGCCGACCGCCGAGCAGCAGGGCTGGCTCACCGAGATGAAGGACGCCCGGGGCGCCCGCTTCGACCAGATCTTCGTCACCCGGCTCCGGGTCGCCCACGGCAAGATCTTCCCGGTCATCGGCGCGGTGCGGGCCAGCACCCGCAACGAGGTGATCCGCGACCTGGCCAACTCGGCCAACACGTTCGTCGGCGACCACATGCGGATGCTGGAGAGCACCGGCCTGGTCCGCTACGCCGAGCTGCCGCCCGCCGCACTGCCGGCACCGGGCAACGACGGCCTGCTCGCCGCCGCGCAGGCCAACACCGGCCCGCAGATCGGCGTGAGCAACACGCTCATCTGGGCGATCTTCCTCGGCGCCCTGGGCACCGGCGGCTTCCTCACGTACCGCATGTTCCGTCGTAGCTGACCGCCACCGCGCCGATCGATGACCGCCCGCACCCGAGCCGCTGCCCTGCTCGGGCTGGTGCTCACCGCGCTGTGCGTCGCCCTGGGCCCCGCCGGCCCGGCGGCGGCGCACGCCGTGGTGGTCGCCACCACCCCGCAGCGCGACGAGGTGCTCGGGTACGCGCCCCGCGAGGTGCTTGTCACCTTCAGCGAGACCATCGCCGTGGTCCCCGGCCGGGTGCAGGTCCTCGCGCCGGACGGCAAGCGGATCAACGTCGGCGAACCCGAGGTCCGGGACCGGACGATCCGGATCGCCCTGCGGCCCTCGGACCGTCCGCTCGGCACCTACCTGGTCAGCTACCGGGTCATCTCGGCGGACAGCCACCCGGTGGCGGGCAGCTTCACCTTCGCCGCCGGAGCACCGTCGGCGACCCCACCGGAGCCGGCCCTGGCGGAGTCCGAGTCGCCGGGCGGGGTGCTGGTTCCGGCCGCGAAGTACCTCGGATACCTGGGGCTGCTCCTGGCGGTCGGCCCGCCGCTGCTCGCGGCAACCATCTGGCCCCGCCGTCGCTCCCGTCGAGGCGCCACGGCCACCGCGCTGGTCGGGCTCGGTCTGGTCGCCGCCGGCACCCTCGGCACCTGGGTCGGGCAGGCCGCCCAGGTGGTGGGTGCGCCGGTCGGGCAACTCTCTCCGGCCGATCTGCGGGCCGTGGCGGACAGCGACGTCGGCGTGGTGCTGGCCGTACGGCTGGCGCTGGTGGGGCTGGCCGCGATCCTGCTGCCGACGGTGCTGCGGGGCGCTGTCGACCGGTCGCCGGCCGGTCCCGGCGTCGCCGGACGGGTACGCGGTTGGGCACTGGCGGCGGTCGGCCTGGCCGGGTTCGTCACCTGGCCGCTGGCCGGGCATCCGGTCGCCTCGCCGCTGCCGCCGGTGAGCATCGCCCTGGGTACCCTGCACGTCGCGGGGGTGACCGCCTGGTTGGGCGGGCTGTTCGCGCTCACCGTGTTCCTGCTCCGGGGTACCCACCGGCGGGTGCTCGCCCGGATCCTGCCGGCCTGGTCCCGGCTGGCCACCCTCGCGGTGGCCTGGCTGGTCGCCGCCGGCCTCGGTCAGGCCGTGATCGAACTCGGCCGGCCCGCCGCCCTGTGGGGCAGCACCTACGGTCGTCTGCTGCTGGCCAAGGCGGCGCTGCTGGCCGGGGTGCTGGCGGTGGCGGCCGGGCAACGCCGACTGATCAGGCGACGGATCGCGGCGGACCGGCCCCGTTGGGTCGCTCGGGCGGCCGGCGTGGAACTCGCCGTGACGGCGGTGGTGCTGGCCCTGACGGCGGTGCTGGTGCAGACCCCGCCCGGCCGGTCCGTCGGTACCGCGGCCGACGGGGTGAGCCGGGAGGGCGTCGCACAGTCACTCACCACCGACCTGTTCACCCTGCAGTTCGACATCTACCCGGCGGTCGCCGGCACCGCGAACAGCCTGCACGCCTACGTCTACACCCCGCAGGCGAAGGAGTTGCCGGTGGCGGAGTGGACGGTCACCGCCGCCCTGCCGGAGGCCGGCATCGAGCCGATCACCGTCGACGTCTTCGCGCTGGAGCCGCACCACGGCAGCGCCGAGATCCACTTCCCGGTCGCCGGTGAATGGACGTTGCGGATCAGCGCCCGGACCAGTGAGATCGACCGTTCCACCGCCACCACCACGGTGACGATCCGCTGACCCGACCCGGGTGACGTCTCAGCGGTCGACCTGGGTGAAGTCCCAGGAATGCGGCTGCCGGGCGAGCAGCATCACCGGCGGATCGGGCAGCGGTTGCGGGCTGCTGCGCCACTTGGAGATCACCACGACCCGGTGGTCGGTGGAGGAGAAGACCTCGCTGGACACGTGCAGCGGGTCGTGTTCGAACTCGGGCAGCGCGCTGTCGCAGACCCAGGTGATCAGGTCGGCGAGCGCGTACGGCTCCGCCCGCGCCTCCCACATCCGTACGATCACGTCGCCGTCCCCCTCAGACGCTGACCGTGGTCAGCGGCATGGCCGAATCCGCGGGCAGGTCGAGCCGGCTCGGCGCGACACCCGAGGCGACCAGGTGCGAACCGAGGGCCGCCACCATCGCGCCGTTGTCGGTGCACAGCCCGGGCCGGGGCACCCGGACCCGGATGCCGTGCCGGGCGGCCCGCTGCTCGGCCATCGCCCGCAACCGTGAGTTGGCCGCCACTCCCCCGCCGATCACCAGGGTCCGCACACCCTGGCCACGGCAGGCGTCCAGCGCCTTGTCGACAAGCACGTCGCAGACCGCCTCCTGAAAGGACGCGGCGACGTCCGGGACCGGGACCGGCTCGCCGGCCCGCTGGCGCGCCTCCACCCACCGGGCCACCGCGGTCTTCAACCCGGAGAAGGAGAAGTCGTGGCGGTGGGCGACGAGATCCTTGGCGGCGGTCAGGCCACGCGGGAAGGCGATCGCCGCCGGGTCGCCGGCCCGGGCCTCCCGGTCGATGTAGGGCCCACCGGGGAAGGGCAGGCCGAGCAGCCGGGCCACCTTGTCGAACGCCTCGCCGGCCGCGTCGTCGATGGTGGCGCCCAGCGGGGTGACGCCCCGGGCCAGGTCGTCGACCAGCAGCAGCGACGAGTGGCCGCCGGAGACCAGCAGCGCGATCGCCGGCTCGGGCAGCGGGCCGTGCTCCAGCGTGTCCACCGCGACGTGCGCGGCGAGATGGTTGACCCCGTAGACCGGCTTCTCGGCGGCGACCGCGTACCCCTTGGCCGCGGCCACGCCGACCAGCAGCGCTCCGGCCAGGCCCGGCCCGGCGGTCACCGCGATCGCGTCGACGTCGGCGAGCGTCACGCCCGCCTCGGTCAACGCCCGCCGCATCGTCGGCACGATGGCCTCCAGATGCGCCCGGCTGGCCACCTCCGGCACCACCCCGCCGAATCGGGCGTGCTGGTCCACGCTGGACGCGAGGGCGTCGGCGAGCAGGGTGTGCCCGCGCACGACACCGACGCCGGTCTCGTCGCACGAGGTCTCGATGCCGAGGATCAGTGGTTCGTCAGCCATGGCAGGTCTCAGTCCTGGATGCGCTGCATCACCAGCGCGTCGGTGTTGCTCGGTTGGTAGTAGCCGCGCCGCACGCCGATCGGCTCGAAACCGTACGTCGCGTAGAGCCGCTGGGCCGGCGCGTTGTCGGCGGCGACCTCCAGCAGCACGGCGCGTACCCCGAGCCGGGTGGTCTCGGCGAGCAGCGCCTCCAGCAGCAGTCGGCCGATCCCCCGGCGCTGGGCGTCCCGCCGGACCGCGATGTTCTGCACCCACGCCTCGTCGGGCGGGGCGACCGCGAGCCCGGCGTAACCGAGCACCGCCCCCTCGCCGTCGGTCGCGACCCGGTAGAAATGCCCGTGGGCCAACTCGTTCCAGAACATCGGTGCCGACCACTGCTCGGCACCGAAGAGGTCCGCCTCGATCGGCAACACCTCGTCGATGTGCCACCAGCGGAACCGGCCGAGTCGCACCTCGCTCACGACAAGACCGCTCTGCCCGCGGCTCACGGCAGGACCGGTTTGCGCGCGGTCGCCGCCACCGCGTCCGGTCGACGCAGGTAGAGCGGCGTCAACGGATCACCGGGCGCGCCGGTGCGGATCCGCTCGGCGGCCAGGGTGGCCAGCGCGGTCGCGTCCGGGTAGCGCGGCTCGGGTCGCAGCGGCAGCCCTAGGACATCGGCGTACCGGTGTGCGCCATCGCCGACCACGACGGTGACGGCCAACGCGCGGGCCCGCTCGGCGGCCACCGCGGGCGCGCCGACCTCCGGCCCGACCAGGCGCTGGCCGGTGCCGTCGTAAACCGCCCAGTAGATTTCCCGGCGCCGCGCGTCGCTCGCCGCCAGCACCGGCTCGCCGGCCGCCGCCGGGTGGCCGATCGCGTCCAGCGAGCAGACACCGTACGCGGGGATGTCGAGCACCTGGGACATGGTGGCGGCGGTGACCAGCCCCACCCGCAGCCCGGTGAACGGCCCCGGGCCGACCCCGGCGACGATCGCGTGCAGGTCGGCCGGCCGGGCGGCGACGTCGGCGAGCACCGCGTCGACCTGCGGGGCAAGCAGTTCGCCGTGCGCCCGAGCGTCGACGGTGCACCGGTGCGCCCGGGTCGTGACGCCACTCGCGGTGACCTCGACGAGCGCCGCGGTCACCGCCGGGGTCGAGCTGTCCACCACCAGTACGAGCACAATGACCCAGCCTAGCCGTATCGCCTCCGGCCCTTGGACGCCCGCCCGCCATCGCCGCCGGATCGTAGCGCTCGCGCGCACTGCTGCGCTTCTCATGGAGGCACGGGGCCAGGCGCGTCAGCGCCTGGCCCCGCGGCGACCGATCAGTTGCGTCGGCTCCACTGCTGGTTCGCTCCACCCCAGCAGCTGTACAGCTGGATCATCGCCCCGTTACCGGTGCCACCGGCATCGAGGCACAACCCGGACTGCACTCCGGTGATCGTGCCGTTGGAGTTGATGTTCCACTGCTGGTTCGCGCCGCTGTGGCAGTCATACAACTGGATCCGGGTGCCGTTGCTCGTGCTGGAGTTCGGCACGTCCAGGCACTTGCC
This sequence comes from Micromonospora palythoicola, assembly GCF_036689795.1. Classification (NCBI taxonomy): domain Bacteria; kingdom Bacillati; phylum Actinomycetota; class Actinomycetes; order Micromonosporales; family Micromonosporaceae; genus Micromonospora; species Micromonospora palythoicola. Next base: position 8,856 of record NZ_JBAGKI010000041.1, read on the forward strand.
GTTCACCGTCAGCTGCCGGCCCGAGGTGTGGGTGAACCGCTGGTTCGAGCCACCGTGGCAGTCGTACAACTGGATCTGGGTGCCGTTGCTCGTGCTGGAGTTCGGCACGTCCAGGCACCGGCCGGACTGCTGACCGACGATCATCTGGCCGGACCCGCCACCGGGCGGCGGGTTGCTCGGCGGCGGGTTGCTCGGCGGCGGGTTCGAGCCCCCGCCTTCGGACAGGGTGATGTCCGAGCTGCCCTGGCTCTGGTAACCCTCGGTGGCCATGATCTGGTAGTAGTGGTTGCCCAGGTTCAGACCGACACGCGCCCAGGCGTCGAAGTGGTTGGCGGTGGTGATGGTCCCGCTGCTGCGCTTCTGCTGCCGCACACTCCAGTACTGGTAGAACGTCTGGGTGCCGTCGATCGACGGGGCGTTGACCCGCTGGCTGCGCAGGATGTCGTAGGTACCCCCGTCGGTGGTCACGCTACCCAGCCGGGTCGCGCCGCTGCTCGGGTTGTAGCTACCGAAGTTCTCGACGATGTAGTACTCGACCAGCGGACTGCGGGTCCAGCCGTACAACGCGAGGTAGCTGTTGTTGTTACCCGGGTTGTAACTGCCCGAGTAGCTGATCGTACGGCGGGTGCCCGGGTTCCAACCCTTGCCACCGACCCAGTTGTTGGTGCTCCTGCTCCACGAACTGGAGTAGCGGCCGTTCTCGCGCAACACCATGCAGGCGTCGCCGCTGTCCTTCCAGAACGAGAAGAAGAACCCGTTGTGGGTGCCTTCCGTGTTCGAGCAGACCTGCCGGTCGGCCTCGGCCTGGGCGGGGGTGGCCGAGATCGCGACGGTGCCGGTGGTGGCCAACACCGCGGCGAAGGCGGCGGCAGCCAGCATCCTGACGCGGCCGCGTCGGTGACTCTTACGGTGTGTGGGGACTTCGTTCATGGTGGTGGGCTTCTCCTTGCGAGAGGCGGCGTGACGTAATCGGCGGGGTGCGTGTGGTAGAGGGACGGTCACCACGCGTCGAGGCCGCGCCATGTTGTACGAATTGCCGGACTGTCGGTTGTGGGTGCTCCACTGCTGCCTTACGTTGCCGCTGACCCCCAGACTGAAGACGTAAGCCAGCATCTATATTTCCGATATCGTTATCCAACGACCGACGTCAGTCAAGAAGTGTCGTCCGACCGGCTCCACGACCAACCAGGCGGATGCCGCCATCTGGTACGTATGGGCGACCTGGCGGCAGGAGCACACGGCTCAGTCGGCCGAGCGCTCCCAGTCGATGGTGGGCAGGCCGGCGTCGGCGAGCGCCTTGTTGGCGGCGCTGAACGGGCGGCTGCCGAGGAAACCGCGGGGATTCATCGGGCTGGGGTGCCCGGCCTCCAGGACCACGTGCTGAGGGTTGCCGACCAGCGCCGCCTTCTTGCGGGCGTACCCACCCCAGAGCAGGAACACCACCCGCGACTCCAGGGTGTCGAGGGCCCGGATGGTCGCGTCGGTGAACTCCTCCCAACCCCGGTTGGCGTGTGACCCGGGCGTGCCCTGGCGCACGGTCAGCACCGAGTTGAGCAGCAGCACACCCTGCGCCGCCCAGCCGTCGAGGGTGCCGCTGCGCGGCTTGGGCACACCCAGATCCTCGCCCAACTCCTTGAAGACGTTGCGCAGCGACGGCGGCACCGACACACCCTCGCGCACGCTGAAGCTGAGCCCGTGGGCCTGGCCGGCGCGGTGGTAGGGGTCCTGCCCGAGGATCAGCACCCGGCAGGCCGACGGCGGGCAGAGCCGATAGGCCGAGAACAGATCCTCCAGCGGCGGGAAGACCGGGCCGGCGGCGTACTCCGCGGCGACGAACTCGCTCAGCGTGGACATCCGCGCCGGGTCGAGATGAGGCGTCAGCACCGCCCGCCACTCGTCGGGCAGCAGCGCCAGCAGGTCGAGAGCGGGGGTGTCGTCGGGCATCGGCAACCTCTCACCGGTCGGAACGTCTGCGGGCACTGTAGGCACCGGGTACGACAGCGCTCAGCCCAGGGCGGACAGGCGCTCCGCCCAGTCGCCGCCGACCGGCTCCAGCTCCGCCGTGCGGGTGTCGTCGTCGTGCCGGTGCAGGCGGATCCGCAGATGAGCGTCGGCCAGTTGCTCGACCAGTCCCTCGCCCCACTCGACCACGGTCACCGAGTCGTCGACGGAAGCGTCCAGGTCGAGGTCGTCGATCTCGGCCCGGGGATCGCCCGCGTCACCCAACCGGTACGCGTCGGCGTGCACCAGCGATACACCCCGTCCGGTCTTCGGGTCCGGGCGGTGCACCCGGGCGATCACGAAGGTCGGTGAGGTGATGTCACCGAGCACCCCCAGGCCTGCGCCGATTCCCCGGGTCAGCGCGGTCTTGCCGGCACCCAACGGACCGGTGAGCAGCACCAGGTCACCGGGGCGCAGCAACCCGGCCAGCCGTTGCCCGAAGGCGTACGTGTCCGGGACCGTCGGCAGCACGAACCCGGTCACGGGCCGTCCCGCCCGCAGGTGTCGAGAAAACGGAGCAGCGCGGCGTTCACCTCGTCGGCATGCTCCAGCATCACCACGTGACCGCTGTCGGGGATCCTGACGAACTCGGCGTGCGGCAGCCGCCGGACGATCTCCTCCGAGTGGGTCAGCGGTGTGATCATGTCCTTGTCTCCGACGATCACCAGCACCGGCGTGCCGGCCAGCGCCGCCAGCGCCGGGAACCGGGAGTGGGTCGCCAGGGTACGCAGGTAGCGGGTCACCGTGTCGGCGGAGGTACGGGAGTTCATCTCCTCCACGTACGACACCAGCGCCGGGCTGGGCGACCGGGTGCCGAAGCCGTACCTGCGGGTCAGCAACCAGGCCACGTTCGTGGTCGAGCGGCGGGCCCGGTCGATGACCGCCCCGCCGTACCGGGTGACGTTGCCCGCCATGTAGAGCACCGGCGCACCCACCCGGCCCAGCAGGGCGGGCGCGACCAGCTTCGTCTCCGCCAGCAGCCCACCCGAGGTGGCCATCAGCACGGTACCCACCACCCGGTCGCCGAACATCTCCGGATACAGCTCGGCCAGGGCCATGATGGTCATGCCACCCATCGAGTGGCCGACGAGCACCAGTGGACCCTCCGGAGCCGCCTCGTCGATCACCCGGCGCAGCGTACGGCCGAGCGCGGTCAGGTCGTACTCACCGCTCTCCAGCCGCCCCGACCGGCCGTGCCCCGGCTGGTCGTACGCGACGATCCGGTGCTCACCCCGCTCGGCGAGGAGCTTGCGCTGGAAGTGGAAGGTGCCCATGTCCAGGCAGAAGCCGTGCACCAGCAGCACGGTCGGGTTGCCGTCGACCGGCCGGGTCGGCTCGACCACCTCGACGTGGATGTCGGTGCCGTCGGGCATCTCCAGCCGGTACGCCTCGTCGTACCGCTGGTCGCCGAATACCTCGTCGGCGTACGCGTCGGTGGGGTCCGCCTTCAGCCGCCGCACCAGGGCGCGTTCCGTGGCGACCCCGGCGGCCAGCCCGGCGGCGGCCACCCCCAGCGCCGCACCGACCAGCCCGGCGGCCTTTCCGGCGGTGGTCCGGGGGCGCGGGATGCGCAGACCGGTCATGTCCGATCGCCGTCGTAGACGCGCGGGACCCGGGTGCTGCCGAACCGGGTGACGATCTCGTAGTTGATGGTGCCGACCGCCTCGGCCCAGTCGTCGGCCGTGGGCGCTCCCTCGGCCCCGTCGCCGAACAGGATCGCCACGTCGCCGGCGGCCACCGGATCGTCCCCGCAGTCGAGCACGAACTGGTCCATGCAGACCCGTCCGGAGATGGTCCGCCGGGCCCCGGCGAGCTGCACCGGGCCACGGTTCGAGGCGTGCCGGGGCACCCCGTCGGCGTAGCCGAGCGGCACCACGGCGAGGTTCGCCTCGCGTTCGGTCGTGTAGGTGTGGCCGTAGGAGACGCCCGCACCGGCCGGCACCCGCTTGGTGAGCATCACCCGGGCACGGGCGGTCATCGCCGGCCGCAACCCGTACGTCTCGCCCGCCACCGGGGAGAGGCCGTAGACGGACAGCCCCGGACGGACCAGGTCGAAGTGGGTGTCCGGCCGGGTCAGCGTGGCCGCCGAGTTGGCCAGGTGCCGGTAGCGCGGGCGTAGCCCGGCCCGCTCGACCATGGCCAGGCCCTCGTGGAAGACCGCCAACTGCCGGTCGGTGGTCGGGTGACCGGGCAGGTCGGCGTAGACGAAGTGGCTCCACACCCCGACCACCTCGACCAGCCCGTCGGCCTGTGCCTTGGCGGCGGCGTCGAGCAGGGCCGGCCAGTCGGCGACCGTCGCGCCCCCCCGGGACAGCCCAGTGTCGATCTTCAGATGCAGTCGGGCGGGCCGCCCGGCCGTCCGGCTCGCCTCCCGCATCTCGTCGAGCTGCGACAGGCTCGCCACGCCCAGGTCGACGCCGGCGGTCACGCCGGTGTGCAGGGGTAGCCCGGGGGCGAGCAGCCAGGCCAGCACCGGGGCGTCGATGCTGGCGGCGCGCAACGCCAGCGCCTCGTCCAGGGTGCAGACGCCGAGCCAGTCCGCTCCCGCGTCGAGTGCGGCCCGGGCCGCCGGGACCATGCCGTGGCCGTAGCCGTCGCCCTTGACCACCGCCATCAGTTCCGCGCTGGTGCCGGCGCGGAGCCGGTCCACGTTCTCCCGGATCGCATCAAGGTCGACACGTACCTCGGCCTGCCACATGCCCCCCACCCTACTTTCCGCGCTGATCACCACGGCGGGTACTCAGGGCAGACGCGCCACCACCGGACGCAGCGCGACGGCGACGTCCGGCGCGGTCACCGGGCCACCGCGGGCCGCTTCCCGGCCGGCCAGCCCGTGCAGGTACGCCGCTGCCGCCGCGGCCCGCTCGGCCGGCAGTCCCGACGCGAGCAACGAGCCGAGCAGTCCGGCCAACACGTCTCCGGTGCCACCGGTGGCCAACGCGGGGGTGCCGGTCGGATTGACGTACGCCCGCCCGTCCGGCGTGCCGACCACCGTGCGATCCCCCTTGAGCAGCACCACCGCGTTCATCCAGGCGGCCAGTCGAAGCGTGGCGGCGACCCGGTCGGCGCCCGGCTCCTCCCCGCAGAGCCGGGTGAACTCCCGGTCGTGCGGGGTGACCACGATCGGCGCGTCCCGTCGCCGGAGTTGCTCCGCCAGGGAGCCGTCGACGAGCAGGGTCAGCGCGTCGGCGTCCAGCACCACCGGCACCGGGGCGGCGAGCACGGTCCGCAACTCGGTCGCCGCCCGCTCGTCGGTGCCGAGTCCCGACCCGCACACCCAGGCCTGCACCCGGCCGGCGTCGGCGACCCGGCCGGTGGCGATCACCGAGGGATGCTCGCGGACCACCTCCTCCCGGGCGCCCCCGGCGTAGCGGACCAGGCCGGTCGGACCGGCGAGCGCCCCGCCGACGGAGAGCACCGCCGCACCCGGGTACGTCGCCGAGCCGGTGGCCACCCCGACCACACCCCGGGTGTACTTCTCCGAGGCGGGTCCGAGCCTCGGGTACCAGTCGGCCACGTCCGACCAGTCCAGGACGTGCCACGCGGGGCTGCCCCGCAGCCACGGCGTCAGGCCGATGTCGACAAGGTCCACCTCGCCCGCCAGCGCGGCGGCGGGCCCGACCGCGAGGGCCGGCTTCAGGGCTCCGAAGGCCACCGTCACGTCGGCGCGCACCGCGTTCGGACGGCCGGACGGCGTCAACGGCACCGCCCCGGTGTCCACCGCGACACCGCTCGGCACGTCCACCGCCACCACCGTCGCCCGCTCGCCGTCCCGCCCCCGGTGCCGCAGCAGGCTCGCCGCCAACTGCTCGGCGGTCTCCCGCAGGCCGCCGCGACCGCCGATGCCGACGATCCCGTCGAGCACCACGTCCACCACGGCCGGCGGTCGCGACACGACCCGCCCCCCGGCGGCACGCAGCGCGGCCAGCCCTTCGGCGTGCACCCGATCCGGGGTGAGCAGCAACGCCGACACGGCGGCACCGCGCCGGGCCAGCCGGGCCCCGGCGTAGAGCGCGTCACCGCCGTTGTCACCGGAGCCGACGAGCAGCAGCACCGGCGCGGCGTACACCCCGCCCCGCCCGGCGAGCAGCAACGCGCAGCGGCGGGCCAGCCCGGCGGCGGCGCGTTGCATGAGCGTGCCGGGCGGCACGGTGGCCATCAGGGCGGCCTCCGCCGCCCGTACGTCCGCCACCCGCCAGACCGGTCTCATGCCGCACCCCGTTTCCCGATCACCCGGCCAACCCTACCGGCGCGGGGGCCGCAAGATAGCCGTCGGCCGCGCCCGCGGCAACGCCTGTGGACGAACCAGGGGTACGCCGGCCGCCGGCTGTCCACAGGGCACGACCGTCGGCACCGTGGCCGCCTAGCGTCGTCGGCGTCGTGTCGACGCCAGGTGGGAGGAACGATGGCCGAGGAGACGTTGGCCGTCCGGCCGGAACTGCTGCACCGGGTGGGTCGGTCGCTGGATGACACCGGCTACCGGCTGGCGCAGGGGATGTCAGGTGGGCGAGGGCTGAGCGCGCCGGCCCGGGAATGGTCGACGGCGCGGGCCCTCGCCGACCTGGAGGCGGCCGTGCACGCCTGGTCCGGTCGGCTCGCCGCCCGGGTCGCCGAGACCGGCGACGCGGTGCGCGCCGCCGCCGGGGCGTACGAGTCGGTGGACGCCAGGGCCGCCGCCCGGCTCTCCGTCCTGCCCCGATGAGCGCACCCGGGCCGGTGGTCGGTTACGTCCAGCTCTCCACGGCCGATCCGGCCGCGTGGCGGGCCACCGGATCGACCTGGGCCGGCCTGGCCGGCGTGGCCGAGCGGCGGGCCGGCGAACTCACCGACAGCGGCGCCGCCCTGCGCACCGGCTGGTCCGGCCGTGCCGCCGGGTCGGCCGGTGCCCGGCTGACCGGGCTGCGCGCGGAACTGGTCGCACTGGTTCCGGCCGCGATCGAGACCGATCAGGTGCTCGCCGAGTTCGCCGCGCGGTTGGTGGCTGCCCGGGCCCGGCTGACAGCGGCCGTCACGTTGGCCGCCACCACCGGCGTGCTCATCGACCGCCGGGGTGGCGTACGCGCCGATCCCGCCCGGATGCCGTCCGAGCGCACCGGCCCGGCGGTGGCTCAGGTGGCCACGGCCCTGCGGGACGCCCTCGACCTGGCCGCCACGGCCGACGGGGAGGCCACGACGCGCCTCGCCCGGCTGACCGAGGCCGCCGGTACCGGTTGGACGGCTCGGCCACCGTCGTACCGTCCACCGCCGGACGCCGAGCCCGGTGCGGTGCGGCGCTGGTGGGCCGGGCTCACCCCGGCCGAGCGGCGCTGGTTGGTGGTGCACGAGCCGGAGCTGACCGGGCGGCTCGACGGGGTGCCGGCCGAGGCCCGCGACCAGGCCAACCGACTGCTGCTGGCGGCCCGGCGCGCGACCCTCGTCGAACGGTGGGAGCAGTTGCTGGCCCGGGTGCCCCGAGGCCCGTTGGAGGTGGCCGGGCTGCGTGGTGTCGAGGCCGCGCTGTCCGGGCTGGACGCACTCGCCGCCCGGCTGGAGTCGACCCAGCAGCCACGGGCGTACCTGCTGGGTCTGGACGTCGGCGGCGAGGGACGGGCGGTGGTGGCGCTGGGCAACCCGGACCGGGCCACCGACGTGCTCACCTACGTACCCGGGATGACCGCCGGGCTCGACGACGCCACCGGCGAGCTGGGCCGGGCGGCACGGGTGCTGGCCCGTGGTGCCGAACTGGCTCCGGAGACGCAGACCTCTGCGGTGCTCTGGTTGGGTTACGACGCCCCGGATTTCCTGCACGAGGCGGCCTGGGACGGGCAGGCCCGCGCGGCCGGGGAGGCACTGCACCGGTTCCAGGACGGTCTGCGGGCCACCCACGACGGCCCGCCGGCCCGGCAGACCGTGCTCGGGCACAGCTACGGTTCGTTGGTGGTGGGCACCGCCGCTCGCGACCACGGCCTCGCCGCCGACGCGCTGGTCTTCGTCGGCTCACCCGGGGTCGGTGTGGCGCACGCCGCCGAGCTGGGCATGCCGACCGGGCAGGTGTGGGCCAGCACCGCACCGGACGACGTGATCCGGCTGACCCGCCCGCCGGACGAGCTCGCCCTGCGGGCGGCGCTCAGCGCCTCCCCGGTCGGCATGATCGCCGGCTGGCTGGCCGGGCCGAGCGACGAACGGTGGTTCGGCCGCGACCCGGCCGAGCCGAGCTTCGGCGGTCGGACGTTCCCCAGCGGCCGGTACGGCCACACCGGCTACTGGCATCCGGACAATCCGGCGCTGGACGGCATGGCCCGGGTCATGCTGGGTCGCTGATACCGGCACCGGCGGCCGGGCACCGACCGCCGGTTACCGGTCGCCGGCTACTCCACGGTGACGGACTTGGCGAGGTTGCGCGGCTGGTCGACGTCGTGTCCCCGAGCGGCGGCGATCTCGGCCGCGAACACCTGCAACGGCACGGTGGTCACCAACGGCGCGAGCAGCGTCGGGGTACGCGGCACGTGGATCAGGTGATCGGCGTAGCGGACCACCGACTCGTCGCCCTCCTCCGCGATGACGATGGTGCGGGCGCCCCGCGCGCGTACCTCCTGGATGTTGGAGACGACCTTGTCGTGCAGCATGCCCCGACCCACCGGAGAGGGCACGATGCAGATCACCGGGGTGCCCTCGTCGATGAGCGAGATCGGGCCGTGCTTCAGCTCACCGGCGGCGAAGCCCTCGGCGTGCATGTACGCCAGTTCCTTGAGCTTCAGCGCGCCCTCCAGCGCCACCGGGTAGCCGACGTGCCGGCCGATGAACAGCACCGTCGACTCGGCACGCAGCTCGCGGGCCAGCTCGCGGACCGGCTCGATCCGCCCGAGCAGCTCGCGCAGCTTGTCCGGCACCTGGTGGAGCTGGTCGACCACGGCCGCCACCTCGTCGGCGTACTTGACACCGCGCACCTGGGCCAGGTGCAGCCCGATCAGGTAGCAGGCGATGACCTGGGTGAGGAACGCCTTCGTGGAGGCGACGGCGATCTCCGGCCCGCCGTGGGTGTAGAGCACCGCGTCGGACTCCCGGGGGATGGTGGAGCCGTTGGTGTTGCAGATGGCCAGCACCCGGGCCTTCTGATCCTTGGCGTGCCGCAGCGCCATCAGGGTGTCCATTGTCTCGCCGGACTGCGAGATCACCACGATCAGGGTGGACCGGTCCAGCACCGGGTCGCGGTAGCGGAACTCGCTGGCCAGCTCCACCTCGCAGGGAATCCGGGTCCAGTGCTCGATGGCGTACTTGGCCACCATCCCGGCGTGGTAGGAGGTGCCGCAGGCGACGATGAAGATCTTGTCGACGTCACGCAGGTCCTGGTCGCTGAGCCGGACCTCGTCGAGCATGATCTCGCCGGTCTCGGTCAACCGTCCGAGCAGCGTGTCGGCGACCGCCTGCGGCTGCTCCTCGATCTCCTTGAGCATGAACCAGTCGTAGCCGCCCTTCTCGGCGGCCGAGGAGTCCCAGTCGATGTGGAAGTCCTTGCCGCTGGCCGGCTGCCCCTCGAAGTCGGTGATCTCGATGCTCTCGGCGGTGATGAGCACGATCTGGTCCTGGCCCAGCTCGACCGCGTCCCTGGTGTGCTCGATGAACGCGGCGACGTCACTGGCGAGGTAGTTCTCCCCGTCGCCCCGACCGACGACAAGTGGTGAGTTGCGGCGGGCACCGACCACCGCACCGGGGATCGCCGAGTCGACGGCCAGCAGCGTGAAGGCGCCCTCCAGTCGCTGGCAGACCACCCGCATGGCGGCGGTCAACAGCTGCGGCCCGTCCGGCTGACCCGCCGCCCGCAGATCGGTCAGGGCGGCGGAGAGCAGGTGCGCGGCGCACTCGGTGTCGGTGTCGCTGGTGAAGGTGACCCCCGCGTCCTCCAGCTCGGCACGGAGCTTGGCGAAGTTCTCGATGATGCCGTTGTGGATCACCGCGACCCGCCCGTCGGGTGACAGGTGCGGATGGGCGTTGCGGTCGGTGGGGCCGCCGTGGGTGGCCCACCGGGTGTGTCCGATGCCGGTGGTGCCGTCGCCGATGCCGATCGGACTCGCTCCGCAGCCGGCCGGGTCCTCGGCCGCCCGCTCGGAGAGCACCTTCTCCAGGTTCGCCAGCTTGCCGGCCTTCTTCTCGGTCAACAGCGCCCCGTCGCAGACGACGGCGACGCCGGCCGAGTCGTAGCCGCGGTACTCCAACCGCCGCAAGCCGTCGAGCACGATGCCGAGCGCCGGTCGGGCACCGGCGTAACCCACGATTCCACACATGGATCGCAGCCTAACCAGTTTCGCTCACGATGTCTGCTCGAAACAGGGGTAAACAATCACTGAATTTGAGCGATCCGGCGATCGTGGCGATCGGAGCGACAAAGCACGCGCTCGGGTGGCGGGCGGCTCGGCTCGTCACACCCGTACCCTGACGGGCGTGACGAGCCGCGATGTCGACCCGCTGGTGGCCCGGATGCGCCCGTTCGGGACGACGATCTTCGCCGAGATGTCCGCTCTCGCGCTGCGTACCGGCGCGGTGAACCTCGGGCAGGGCTTTCCGGACACCGACGGCCCGCCCGAGATGCTCGCCGCCGCGGCGCAGGCCCTCAACGCCGGGCGCAACCAGTACCCGCCCGGCCCCGGCATCCCCGAGCTGCGGGCGGCCGTGGCGGCGCACCAGCGCCGCTTCTGGGGTCTGGAGTACGACCCGGACGGCGAGGTGGTGGTGACCGCCGGCGCCACCGAGGCCGTCGCCGCGGCCGTCCTCGCCCTCTGCGAACCCGGCGACGAGGTGGTCTGCTTCGAGCCCTACTACGACTCGTACGCCGCCTCGATCGCCCTGGCCGGCGCGACCCGGCGACCGGTGACCCTCCGTCCCGGCGTCGACGGGCGGTACGCCTTCGACCCCGACGACCTGCGGAACGCGTTCAGCGCCCGGACCCGGCTGGTGCTGCTCAACTCGCCGCACAACCCGACCGGCAAGGTGTTCACCCCGGACGAGCTGACCCTGGTCGCCGAACTCTGCCAGGAGCACGGCGCGTACGCGGTCACCGACGAGGTGTACGAGCACCTGGCCTTCACCGACGCCGCCAGCGGGCACCTGCCGCTGGCCACGCTGCCCGGGATGCGGGAGCGCACCCTGCGGATCTCCTCGGCCGGCAAGAGCTTCTCCTGCACCGGCTGGAAGGTGGGCTGGGCCAGCGGGCCGGCGGCGCTGGTGTCGGCGCTGCTGCGGGTCAAGCAGTTCCTCACCTACGTCAACGCCGCACCCCTGCAACCCGCGGTGGCGGTGGCACTCGCCCTGCCCGACGACTACTTCACCGCCTTCCGGGCCGACCTGCAGGTCCGCCGCGACCAACTGATCGACGGGCTGAGCGCGGCCGGGTTCGACGTGCTCACCCCGGAGGGCACCTACTTCGTCACCGCCGACATCACCGCTCTCGGCGGCACCGACGGCGTCGACTTCTGCCGTACGCTGCCCGAGCGGTCCGGTGTGGTGGCGGTACCCACCCAGGTCTTCTACGACGACCCCGAGGCCGGTCGGCGGCTGATCCGGTTCGCCTTCTGCAAACGCCCCGAGGTGCTGGCCGAGGCGGTAACCCGGCTGCGCCGGCTGCCCGAGGTGCGGTGACCGGCCGACGTCAGTTCGGGGCGTGGGCCGGACTGGTGTGGGCGGGTGCCGTGACGACCGGTGACCGGGCGGCCCGGGCCCGCCGCCGCGCAGCCGACCAGGCCAGCACCATCGCCACGAGGAAGAGCGCGGGCGCGAGCTGAGCGAATTCGGCTGCCGAACGGATGTCGTCGGTGACCGCCAGGTAGCGGGCTCGCTCGGCGGCGTCCTGCCACTCCTCGGGATTCAGCCCGAGGTAGTCGTGCACGAGGACGAGTGCGCAGGCCGCCGGCACCGTGACGAGCAGCAGGGGCAGCCGGCCTCGCGGCGACCGACGTAGCGCGGCCCACCAGGTCAGGGCGGCGAGTGCCAGCGTGCCGACCATGGTGAGCACCGACGCGGTGCCGAAGGTGGGCCACCAGACGTCGCGTCGGTCCAGGTCGTCAGCGGTCGCGCCGTACACGGTGATCCAGGGCAGCGCGAGGCCGGCGAGCAGCGCCAGGGTGCCGGCCGCGGCGGCGACGATCCGGCCGGAGCCCGGCCACCAACTGGTCAGCACCACCGCGGTGAGGGCCGCCACGACGAGCACCGCGAACGTCAGGCCGGAGCTTTCGTAGCCGAACCAGATGGCCCCGTAGTCCCGGTCGAGAACGGGCGCCACCCGGCGCACGACCTCGGCCCAGCGGGCGGCACCCTCGTCCGGCGTCGACGAGAGGCGATAGGCGGCACCGGCCAGGACCGTCGACATGGCCAACAGGGCGCCACCCGCCGCGACGGCGGCGACCCGTCCCGCGTGCCTGGGCAACAGCACCGAGGCCAACGTCAGCAGCAGCAACGCCCCCACCAGGAGCAGATACGCCCATCCCCACCCGTCGATCTCGGTGACGCCGAGCCCGACCGTCGAGTCCTGGTAGAGCAGCGAGCCGGCCCTGCTGCCCAGCACCTCGATCGTCACCTCGGACCACGGTGCCGCCACGGAGCCGATGATCAGCCCCAGCACAATCAAGATCATGAGCAGTCGGCCCCAGCGGGCCCCGAGCCAGCTCCGCGGTGCGCCGGGCGGTGCCTCATCCGACGCACCGTCGGCGGATCGCCCGACCAGACCAGGAGAACCTGGGTGGTACACAGTCACCCCCGTGAGACGTGTCCGCTCCTGCGGCGGCCGGCGGTCATCGTCCCACGGCACCGGACACAGTAGGGGACACCCGTCCGGCTCCGGTGGAGCCGGTCACGCGCGCGGTACGGGTCAGGCCGGGCTGGCGGTGCGGACGTGGGCGGCGATGCGCTCGGCGACCTCGCGGGCGGTCTGCTCGGTGGCGGCCTCGACCATCACCCGGACCAGCGGTTCGGTACCCGACGGGCGCAGCAGCACCCGGCCGGTCTCGCCCAGCTCGGCCTCGGCCCGCTCGACCTCGGCGCGTACCGCCGGTGCGGCGGCGCCGACGGTGCGGTCACCGACCGGCACGTTGATCAGCACCTGCGGCAGCCTGGTCACCACGCTGGCGAGCTCGGCCAGGGGGCGACCGGTGGCCGCGATCCGGGCCATCAGGTGCAGCCCGGTGAGCACGCCGTCGCCGGTGGTCGCGTACGCCGGCATGACGATGTGCCCGCTCTGCTCGCCGCCGAGGGCGAGCCCGGAGGCCCGCAGTTCCTCCAGCACGTACCGGTCGCCGACCTTGGTCTCGACCAGTCGGATGCCCGCCGCGGACATGGCCAGGCGCAGACCGAGGTTGCTCATCACGGTGGCGACCAGGGTGTCACCGGTCAGCGTGCCGGCCTCCCGCATGGCCAGCGCCAGGATCGCCATCACCTGGTCGCCGTCGACCTCCTCGCCGTCGGCGCTCACCGCCACGCACCGGTCGGCGTCACCGTCGTGCGCGATGCCGAGATGCGCCCCGTGCTCCACCACCGCCTGGCGCAGCGCCTCGATGTGGTTGGAGCCGCACTCGTCGTTGATGTTGAGCCCGTCCGGCTCGGCGTTGATCGCGATGACCTCGGCACCGGCCTCCCGGTAGACCGCCGGGGCCACCTCGGCGGCGGCGCCGTTGGCGCAGTCGACCACGACCTTGATCCCGTCGAGACGGTGGGGAGCCGTTCCGGCGACGTGCTGCACGTAGTGGCTCGCGCCGTCGAGCAGATCGTGCACCCGGCCCACTCCCGCGCCGACCGGGCGCTGCCAGGCGGTGGTGGCGTTGGCCTCGATGGCCGCCTCGATCCGCATCTCGATCTCGTCGGGCAACTTGTGCCCGCCGGCGGCGAACAGCTTGATCCCGTTGTCCGGCATCGGGTTGTGCGAGGCCGACAGCATCACGCCGAGGTCCGCCTTGGCCTCCGCGGTGAGGAACGCCACCGCCGGGGTGGGCAGCACGCCGACCCTGACCACCGTCGCGCCCGCGCTGGTCAGGCCGGCCACCACGGCAGCCTCGAGCATCTCGCCGCTGGCCCGGGTGTCCCGGCCCACCACGGCCAGTGGGGCGCGGCCACGATCCGACTCGGCGAGGGTGTGGGCGGCCGCGACGGCCACCGAGAGCGCCAACTCCGGGGTGAGGTCGGCGTTCGCCCGCCCGCGTACGCCGTCCGTGCCGAACAACCGGCCCATACCCACAACCTCCGATGAACTGCCGATGCTAGGAGAAACGCCTTGTCGTGCGGCAACGGAAACGGCCGGCCCACCTCCCCGTCGAGGGGAGGCGGACCGGCCGTCCGTCAGAAGTACAAGGTGCGGCTGGAGATCAGCGCTTCGAGTACTGGGGAGCCTTACGGGCCTTCTTGAGGCCGTACTTCTTGCTCTCCTTGACCCGGGCGTCCCGGGTCAGGAAGCCGGCCTTCTTCAGCGCCGGGCGGTCGTCGGGCTCGCTGACGATCAGCGCCCGGGCGATGGCCAGCCGCAGCGCACCGGCCTGGCCGGTGGTGCCGCCGCCGCGCAGGTTGGCGATGACGTCGAACGCCTCGGGCTTCTCGGCGGTCACCAGCGGATCCTTGATCAGCTGCTGGTGCACCTTGCTCGGGAAGTACGCCTCCAGGTCACGCCCGTTGCAGGTGATCTTGCCGGTGCCCGGCACGATGCGCACCCGGACGATGGCCTCCTTGCGCCGACCCACGGTCTGGATCGGGCGGTCACCACGAGGCGCGCGCGCGACGGGCGCCGGCGCCTCGGTGGCCTCAGGGGCGACCTCGGTGGCGGTGATGTCGGTCATGCTGCTTCCTTCGCCCGCGCTCACTGCGCGATCTGCTTGATCTCGAACGGCACCGGCTGCTGCGCGCCGTGCGGGTGCTCGGCACCGGCGTAGACCTTCAGCTTCTTGATGAGCTGACGGCCGAGCTTGTTGTGCGGGAGCATCCCCTTCACCGCCAGCTCGATGGCCCGCTCGGGGCGCTTGGCCAGCAGCTCCTCGTAGCCGACCTGCTTCAGGCCACCCGGGTAACCGGAGTGCCGGTAAGCGATCTTCTGCTGGCGCTTGTTGCCGGTCAGCGCGACCTTGCCCGCGTTCACGACGACGACGAAGTCGCCCGTGTCGACGTGCGGCGCGAAAGTCGGCTTGTGCTTGCCCCGCAGCAGCGTGGCGGCGTGGGTGGCCAGGCGGCCCAGCACGACATCAGAGGCGTCGATGACGTGCCACTGACGCTCGATCTCACCCGGCTTCGGGCTGTACGTACGCACAGGTCTACCTTGTCTCGTCGTCGGTCTGGGGTAGCGCGCCGAGGTGACCAGGACTTCCCAGCCGGACCAGCGCGCACGAACGACCAAGCGTACCTCAGGCGGCACGCCCACAGATGTCGTACAACAGCAGGCAACGATACCCGCAGCCCCGCCGGCCGGTCAAAACGGGGTCCGACCGGCGGGGCGCGCGGAGGCCGACATGACGGCCGTCACACCCCGGCGCGCGCCATCCGACTGCCGGGGCGCAGGTACGCGACCCAGGTGATCACGAGCAGCACCAGGAAGAATCCCACGTAGAAGCGCAACGCCGGCTGGATGCCCCCGTAGGTCGACCGGGCCCAGGCGTAACAGATCGGCACCAGGAAACCGCCGAAGGCACCGACCGCGGAGATGATGCCCAGGGCACCGGCGGCCTGCCGGCGCATCGCCAGCATGATCTCCGGCGTGCCGCCCCGCTCCTCGCCCTTGACCTGGAAGATCCTGCTGATCATCCGGTAGGTCGAGCCGTTGCCCACGCCGGTGGCCACGAAGAGCAGCAGGAACGCCACGAAGAACAGGCCCATGCTGCGCTGCTCGACCGACCAGAGCGCGCCCAGGGCACCGACCGCCATCAGCACGAAGCTGGCCACCGTGACCCGGGCCCCGCCGACGAGGTCGGACAGGCGGCCGCCGAAGGGCCGGCAGAGCGAGCCCACCCCCGCGCCGAGGAACGCCCAGGCCAGTGCGACGTCCGGCCGGCCGAAGACCGAGTTGAGCAGGGTGGGGAAGGCCGCCGAGTAGCCGATGAACGAGCCGAAGGTGCCGATGTACAGCAGCGACATGATCCAGGTGTCGCGGTGTCGCAGCGACGACCAGACCGGCCCCACGTCGGCCTTCGCCTCGGCCAGGTTGTCCATGAACAGGTACGCGCAGACGGCCGCGATCACCGCCAGCGGGATGTACATCAGACCGGCCCGGGCCAGCGCGAGTCCGCCGCCCAGCACGATCACCTGAGGCACCACGAACTGCACGACGGCCACCCCGATGTTGCCGCCGGCGGCGTTGAGCCCCAACGCCCACCCCTTCTCCCGCTCCGGATAGAAGAAGGAGATGTTGGCCATGCTGGAGGCGAAGTTGCCACCGCCGAACCCGGCCGTGGCGGCGATCAGCAGCAACGGCACGAAGCCGATCTCCGGATGCTCGACCGCCCAGGCCAGCCCGGCGCAGGGCACGATCAGCAGCAGCGCGGAGATGACGGTCCAGTTGCGCCCGCCGAAGACCGGCACGGCGAAGGTGTACGGCAGGCGCAGCAGCGCGCCGACCCCGCTGGGCACGGCGGTCAACCAGAGCGCCTGGCTGGTGGTCAGCTGCCAGCCGGCGTCGCCGAGTCGGACGACGACGATGCTCCAGAGCAACCACACGGAGAAGCCGATATGCTCCGCGAAGATCGACCAGATCAGGTTGCGTTGGGCGACACCGCGACCGATCCGCCGCCAGAAGGCCGGATCCTCCGGTGCCCAGTGCCCGATCCACCGACCTGGTCGGCGGTCCAGGCTCTCCTCTTCGATTACCGTCGGCTGCTCGCTCGTGGTGGTCATGCCGCAGAAGCTAGGGAGCCGCCGTTACCGCGGCGTTCGCCGTTCGGGTCGGCCCGGCAACGGGGATCGCACCACGTGCCGACGGCGGCGGTGAGGAACGGGTCGACTCAGAGCTGCTGGAGAATCCGCAACGCCCGGTCCACCCGCCGCATCGTCTCCGCGTCGGCGACGTCCACGCACTCGGTGAACCACTTCTTCATCGGCGAGGAGATCCGGTCCGGCATCACCATCCGGTCACCCATCGACACCGCCAGTGGCGAGTCGCGCAGCAGCGCTGTCTCCACCACCTCGGTCACGATCACGATTGGCACCGCCGTGGAGTTGTAGACATCGGAACTGACCACCAGACCGAGACGCTCCCGGGCCCCTTCGATCCGCCAGACCTCGCCCCTACGCAGCACGCGGTGGACCGCCGAAGAGCAGGTCGTCGACCATGCCGACCTCCTGGGCATCGGCCAGCGAGGCGGATTCCAGGTCCAGCCCGGCCCGGCCGACCGCGGCGGCGTGCGCGGCGAAGACCTCGCGCAGCGCCTTCTCCCGGGCCGCCTGGTCCATCCAGGCGGAGAGCGAGAGCCCTTCCCGCTTGGCGAACCGCCGGGCATCCGCGATCGTGTCGTCGGCGAACGACAGAGTCACCTTGGCTGTCATACCGACAGACTACCCACTGGTATGACTCACAGTCATCCCCGACGTGCCGCCCGTGGCAGCCGGAGACCCCGTGTCAGCGCTGTCGAGCTGATGGCGCGGACGGATCGTCGACGGTTCCGCCGGGCGCGTGGCCGCCCATCACGGCGAAGCGCCACGCCTTGAAGAAGCAGTCCACGTCCGCCAGGCCCGCCTCGGTCAGCCAACGGCACTGCTCCGTCACCGGTGCGGGACGGTCGTAGGCCATCCGTTGCTCGGCAGCGGCGATCTCGGCGGAATCGGAACCGAGCGCCGCGACCTGCGCCAGCCAGACCTCGTGGTAGCGCCGGTCCAGTTCCGGGGTCGGGCCGGCCACCTGCTCGGCGTTGACGAAGACCCCACCGGAGACCAGCGCACCGGCCGCCCGCCGGTATAGGTCACGCTTGGCGGCGTCGTCCAGGTGGTGAATGGCCAGCGCGCTGACCACCGCGTCGTAACGCCCGGCGGGCAGCGGGTCAGCCAGGTCGGCCACCACCACCCGGTGCGCGACGCCCCGGCCGGCCAACCGCTCGGCGGCGACGGCAAGCATCTGTGGTGCGGCATCCACAAGGGTCAGCCGCACGCCCGGCACGACTGCGGAGAGTAATGACGAGAGCAGACCGGTCCCGGCGCCGAGATCGAGCACCTCGGGCGTACGCCCGACCGCCAGGGCGGCCCGCAACTGTGGCGCGGCCACCTCCACGGCGGTGGAGTAGAACGCGTCGAAACAGGGGATCAGCCTGCGGCGCGCGGCGTCGTAATCGCCCGCAACCGCATCGAACGCCTCGGCAACGCCCACACCAGCCTCCCATATAGCAGGATTACCGTTCCACATTGTAGACCTCGCGAGCCATCCCCCAGCCGAGGTGCGGTGTGAGCGGCTCTTGACAGGACCGAAACAAACGGGACGCGGACCGGAAACTGCCCAACGGCACGCTTTGCCGACATGACAGACGGTGCACGGCCGGCGACACCACCGGGGCGCGAGCCCCGCGAGGTGGCGACCCACTGCCCGTACTGCGCCCTCCAGTGCGGGATGGTCCTGCGCGAGGAGGACGGCGCGGTAAGCGTGCTACCTCGCCAGTTCCCCACCAACCGGGGCGGCCTCTGCCAGAAGGGCTGGACCGCGCCGGAGCTGCTCAGCCACTCGGAACGGTTGACCAGTCCCCTGCTGCGCGACCCGGCCACCGGCGAGCTGCGCCCGGCCACCTGGGAAGCCGCGCTGGACCGGATCACCACCGGCCTTCACGACGTGCAGCAGCGGCACGGCCGCGACGCGGTCGCCGTCTTCGGCGGCGGCGGGCTCACCAACGAGAAGGCGTACGCGTTGGGCCGGTTCGCCCGGGTGGCACTGGGCACCCGGCACATCGACTACAACGGACGGTTCTGCATGTCCTCGGCCGCGGCCGCCGGCATGCGGGCCTTCGGCGTGGACCGGGGACTGCCGTTCCCGCTGTCCGACCTGGGTCGGGCCGACACCCTGCTGCTGGTCGGCGCGAACCCGGCGGAGACCATGCCGCCGCTGGTGCGCTGGCTGACCGAGCACCGGGAGCGGGGCGGCAAGCTGATCGTGATCGACCCACGGGTGACCGCCACCGCCCGGCAGGCCGACCTGCACCTGCAACCGCTGCCCGGCACCGACCTGGCGGTGGCCAACGCGCTGCTGCACATCGCCCTCACCGAGGGTTACGTCGACGGGGACTACGTCGCCACCCGCACCACCGGTTTCACCGACGTGCGCCGCACCGTGGCGGGCTGGTGGCCGGCCCGCGCCGAAGCGCTCTCCGGGGTACCCGTGGCCGACCTGGAGGAGACCGCGCGCGCCCTCGGCACCGCCGAACGGGCGATCATCCTCACCGCCCGCGGCGCCGAGCAGCACGCCAAGGGCGTCGACACCGTCACCGGCTTCGTCAACCTCGCCCTCGCGCTCGGTCTGCCCGGCCGCCCCGGCTCCGGCTACGGCTGCCTGACCGGGCAGGGCAACGGCCAGGGTGGCCGGGAGCACGGGCAGAAGGCCGACCAGCTCCCCGGGTACCGCAAGATCGACGACCTGGAGGCCCGCGCCCACGTCGCGCGGGTCTGGGGGGTACCCGCCGACGAGCTGCCCGGGCCGGGCGTGCCGGCGTACCAGCTGCTCGACTCGCTCGGCACCGACCAGGGGCCTCGGGCGCTGCTGGTGTTCGGCTCGAACCCGGTGGTCTCCGCACCCCGGGCCGCCCGGGTCGAGGGCCGCCTGCGCGACCTGGACCTGCTGGTCGTCGCCGACTTCCTGCTCTCCGAGACGGCGGCGCTGGCCGACGTGGTGCTGCCCACCGCCCAGTGGGCCGAGGAGGACGGCACGATGACCAATCTGGAAGGACGGGTGCTGCGCCGCCGTGCGCTCCGTCCGCCTCCGGCGGGCGTCCGCACCGACCTGGAGATCCTGGCCGCCCTCTCCGTCCGGATGCGAGGAACGACACCTGCGGACCGCCCGGTGCGCGAACGGCACACCGACTCGACGGCGGTCGGCCGACCGAGCGAGGCGGGGGGCGGCCGACCGAGCGAGGCGGAGGCGGCGGACCCGCGCGTGGTCTTCGCCGAGCTGCGCCGGGCCTCGGCCGGCGGCATCGCCGACTACGCCGGGATCAGCTGGGACCGGATCGACGCCACGGACGGTGTCTTCTGGCCGTGCCCCGACGACGACGGGCCCGACTCCCCCCGCCTGTTCACCGAGCGCTTCCCCACCGCCGACGGGCTGGCCCGGTTCCACCCGGTGGAGCACCGGCCGGCGGCCGAGGAGGTCTGCGCCGACTTTCCGCTGCATTTCACCACCGGCCGGGTGCTCGCGCAGTACCAGTCCGGCACCCAGACGCGCCGGGTGGCCGCGCTGCGGCGAGCCGCACCCGAGGCGTTCGTGGAGCTGCACCCGGATCTCGCCGAGCGGCTGGGCGTCACCGACGGCGAGCCGGTACGGGTGCTCTCGCGGCGCGGCGAGTTCCAGGCACCGGCCCGGCTGAGCCCGGGCATCCGGGCGGACACCGTCTTCGCGCCGTTCCACTGGGGTGGGCCGGCACGGGCGAACTCCGTCACCAACGACGCCGTCGACCCGGTCTCCGGGATGCCGGAGTTCAAGATCTGCGCGGTACGGGTGGAGCGGGCATGACCGGGCACAGCGAACGGGTCGTGGTGGTCGGCAACGGGATGGCCGGCGCCCGGGTGGCGGCGGAACTGCACGCCCGGGGCGAGGACCTGAAGGTGACCGTGCTCGGCGCGGAACCACACCCCGCGTACAACCGGATCATGCTGTCCACCCTGCTCACCGGCAAGATCGACGAGTCGGACGTGGAGTTGGCGGAGGTCGCCGGACGCGGCGTGGACCTGCGCACCGGGGTGACGGTCAGCGCGATCGACCGGGCCACCGGCCAGGTACGCACCGACGACGGCGACCGGATCCCCTACGACCACCTGGTCCTCGCCACCGGCAGCCGGGCGGTGGTGCCCGCGCTGCCCGGGCTCGACCCGGAGCAGCTGCCGGCACGGGTGATCCCGTTCCGCACCCTGGACGACTGCCGGCGCATCCTCGCCCTCGCCGGCACCGCCCGGCGCGCCCTGGTGCTCGGCGGCGGGCTGCTCGGCCTGGAGGCCGCCCGTGGGCTGGCGCTGCGGGGGCTCGACGTGGGCGTGGTGCACCGGGTGCCGTACCTGATGGACCGTCAGCTCGACCCGGCCGCCGGCGCCATGCTCGCCGGCACCCTCGCCGGTCTCGGCGTGACCACCCACGTGGCGGTGGAGCCGACCGCGGTACGCGCCGACGCCGCAGGGGTGCGGCTGGAGTTGTCCGACGGTCGGTCGCTCGACGCCGACCTGCTGGTGCTCGCCTGCGGCGTACGCCCCGACACCGCCCTCGCCGCCGCGGCCGGCCTGGCCGTGGAACGGGGGGTGCTGGTCGACGACCGGCTGCGCACCAGCGACCGGCGGATCTCCGCGATCGGTGACTGCGCGCAGCACGACGGCACGCTCACCGGGCTGGTGGCACCGGCCTGGGCGCAGGCGCGGGTGGTGGCCCAGCTGGTGACCGGGCAGGACCCACAGGCCCGGTACCGGCCGCGACCGGTGGTCACCCGGCTCAAGGCGGCCGGCATCGATCTCGCCGCGATGGGTGACCCGACGGGTGGTCCCGGCGAGGAGTTGACCTTCGCCGACCCGGCCCGAGGCACGTACGCCCGGCTGCGCATCCACGACGAACGGTTGGCCGCCGCGATCCTGCTCGGCGACAACCCCTCGGTCGGCACGGTGATCCAGCTGTTCGACCGTGGTCACCCGGTGCCCACCGACCGGCGGGCGCTGCTGCTCGGCCGCGCCGTCGGCGGGGCGGTCGCGGCACCCGCCGCGTCGCCGGCACTGATGCCGGACGCGGCCACGGTCTGCCAGTGCAACACGGTGAGCAAGGGCGCCCTCGTGCGCTGCTGGCGGGACGGAGCCCGCACGGTCGACGCCGTGGTCGCGGCGACCCGGGCCGGCACCGGTTGCGGCAGCTGCCGCGACGCGGTCGCCGGCATCGTCGACTGGTTGTCCAGAACGGATCCCGTGGAGGTGGGGCGATGACCGGCGGCAACGTGGTCGTCATCGGCAACGGCATGGTCGGCCAGCGGTTCGTGGACGCGCTGCGGGCCCGCGACCCACAGGGGCTGTGGCGGGTCACGGTGCTCGCCGAGGAGAGCCGCCCGGCGTACGACCGGGTGCGGCTCTCGGCGTACTTCGACGGTGCCGACGAGCAGGACCTGAACCTGCACACCGCGCACGACGGCGTCCAGTTGCGCCTCGGCGAGCCGGCCACCGGCGTGGACCGGGACCGGCGGGTGGTCACCACGACCACCGGCGAGCACCCGTACGACGTGCTGGTGTTCGCCACCGGGTCGTACCCGTTCGTGCCGCCGGTGCCGGGGTCGGACCTGGCCGGCGTCTTCGTCTACCGCACGCTCGACGATCTCGCGGCCATCCGCCGGTACGCCAAGGACCGCCGCACCGGCGCGGTGATCGGCGGCGGGCTGCTCGGCCTGGAGGCGGCGAACGCGCTGCGCCTGCTCGGGCTGACCACGAGCGTGGTGGAGTTCGCCCCACGGCTGATGCCGGTGCAGGTCGACACCGCCGGTGGCGCGATGCTCCGCCGCTACGTCGAGGACCTGGACGTGGCCTGCCACCTGGGCGTGGCGACCACCGCGCTGCGGTCCGGCGCGGACGGTGCGGTGGCCGCCCTGGAACTCGCCGACGGCGCGGTGCTCGACGCCGACCTGGTGGTGGTGGCCGCCGGCATCCGGCCCCGCGACGAGCTGGCCCGGGCCGCCGGGCTCGACATCGGTCCGCGCGGCGGGGTCCTGGTCGACGCCGCCTGCCGGAGCACGGACGAGCGGATCTACGCGGTCGGCGAGTGCGCGGCGGTCGACGGCACCTGCTACGGCCTGGTCGCCCCCGGTTACGCGATGGCCGAGGTGGTGGCCGACCGGCTGGTCGGTGGTGCCGCCACCTTCCCCGGTGCGGACACCGCCACCAAACTCAAGCTGCTCGGCGTCGACGTCGCCTCGTTCGGCGACGCGCACGGGGCGACGCCCGGCTGCCTGGACGTCACCTGGACCGACCCGGCCGCCCGGGTGTACGCCAAACTGGTCCTCTCCGACGACGCGTCCACGCTGCTCGGCGGGGTGCTGGTCGGCGACGCCGGCGCGTACCCGACGCTGCGCGCCAGTGTCGGCGGGCCGCTGCCGGCCGCACCGCTGGCCCTGCTGGCCGGTGACGACGCGGTGGGCGCCACGGCGGGCGCGCTGCCCGCGACCGCCCAGGTCTGCTCCTGCAACGCGGTGACCCGGGGCGACATCGACACGGCCATCGCCGACGGCTGCGCCGACGTGGCCGCCCTGAAGGCGTGCACCCGGGCCGGGACGAGCTGCGGTTCCTGCGTACCGATGCTGAAGCAGTTGCTCGACGCGGCCGGCGTGGTCCAGTCGAAGGCGCTCTGCGAGCACTTCGACGTCAGCCGGCAGGAGCTGTTCGACATCGTCCGGGTCCGCGGGATCCGGACGTTCTCCCGGCTGATCGCCGAGCACGGCCGGGGACGCGGCTGTGACATCTGCAAACCGGTGGTCGCCTCGATCCTGGCCTCGCTCGGCACCGGCCACATCCTCGACGGCGAGCAGGCCTCGTTGCAGGACACCAACGACCACTTCCTGGCGAACATCCAACGCGACGGCAGCTACTCGGTGGTGCCCCGGATACCGGGCGGGGAGATCACCCCGGAGAAGCTGATCGTCATCGGCGAGGTGGCCCGCGACTTCAACCTCTACACGAAGATCACCGGTGGGCAGCGGATCGACCTGTTCGGCGCCCGGGTCGACCAGCTACCGCAGATCTGGCGCCGACTGGTGGACGCCGGGTTCGAGTCCGGGCACGCGTACGGCAAGGCGCTGCGCACCGTGAAGTCCTGCGTCGGTTCCACCTGGTGCCGCTACGGCGTGCAGGACTCGGTCGGCCTGGCCGTCGCCCTGGAGCTGCGCTACCGGGGTCTCCGTGCCCCACACAAGATCAAATCTGCGGTCTCCGGCTGCGCCCGGGAATGCGCCGAGGCCCGCAGCAAGGACTTCGGTGTGATCGCCACGGAAACCGGGTGGAACCTCTACGTCGGCGGCAACGGTGGCTTCCGGCCCCGGCACGCCGACCTGTTCGCCACCGACCTGTCCACCGAAACGCTCGTCACGCTGATCGACAGGTTCCTGATGTACTACATCCGCACCGCCGACCGGCTGCAACGCACCGCCGCCTGGATCGAGGCGATGGACGGCGGCCTGGACCACCTCCGGGCGGTGATCGTGGACGACTCGCTCGGTCTCTGCGCCGAACTCGACGCCGCGATGGCCCGGCACGTGCGGTCCTACTCGGACGAGTGGCGCGACGTCCTGACCGACGCGGACCGGCTGCGCCGGTTCACCTCCTTCGTCAACGCGCCGGAGGTGCCCGACCCGTCGATCACCTTCGTCACCGAACGCGGACAACCGGTACCCGTCGGTGGGCAACCGTCCGGCGCGCAGGGCCGTCAACCGGTCGCGCTCGGCCTGCCGGAGGTGCGCCGATGACCGCCGCGACGGCACTGGGCTGGGTCACCGTCTGCCCGCTGGATCGCCTGGACCGGGACCGGGGCGTCGCCGCCCTGGTCGCCGGGGTGCAGGTGGCGATCTTCCGGACCGCGGACGGGCTGTACGCGATCGACAACCTCGACCCGGTCTCCGGGGCGTACGTGCTCTCCCGCGGCATCGTGGGCAGTCGGGGCGAGGTGCCGACGGTCGCGTCGCCGCTGCACAAGCAGGTGTACGACCTGCGCACGGGGGATTGTCTCGACCTGCCGGGCGTTTCGGTCGCTCGGCACCAGATCCGTTGCCACAACGGCATGGTCGAGGTGCGGCTGCGACAGGAGGGCTGATGCGCGAGGAACTGGCCGGCTTCACCATCGGGGTGACCGCCGACCGGCGGCGGGACGAACTCGCCGCGCTGCTCCAACGGCGGGGCGCCCGGGTGGTGCTCGCCCCCGCCCTGCGGATCGTGCCGCTCGCGGACGACACCGAGCTGCGCGAGGCCACCCGTGCCTGCCTGGAACGGCCACCCGACATCCTGATGGCCAACACCGGCATCGGGATGCGCGGCTGGCTGGAGGCCGCCGAGGGCTGGGGGCTCGCGGAGCCGCTGCGCGGGATCCTCGGTGACGCGTACGTGGTGGCCCGGGGCCCGAAGGCCCGGGGGGCGATCCGGGCGGCCGGTCTGTACGACCAGTGGTCACCGGCCTCGGAGAGCTGCGACGAGGTGGTCGATCACCTACGTCGACGGGGGGTGTCCGGTCAGGTGATCGCCATGCAGCTGCACGGCGAGCGGCAACCGGAGTGCACCCGCGCACTGGAGGAGGCCGGCGCCACGGTCATCGAGATCCCGGTCTACCGCTGGGCCCCACCGACCGATCCGGCGCCGCTGCACCGGCTGGTCGACCTGGTGGCGGGGCGGCTGGTCGACGCGGTCACCTTCACCTCGGCACCGGCGGTGGAAGCGCTGCTGCGTGCCTCCGGCGATCGCACGGAGGCGGTGCTGGACGCGCTGCGTA
Source organism: Micromonospora palythoicola (assembly GCF_036689795.1). Taxonomy (NCBI): domain Bacteria; kingdom Bacillati; phylum Actinomycetota; class Actinomycetes; order Micromonosporales; family Micromonosporaceae; genus Micromonospora; species Micromonospora palythoicola. The sequence goes on from NZ_JBAGKI010000041.1 coordinate 34,465, forward strand.
CGGACGTGCTGGCCAGCTGCGTCGGACAGGTCACCGCCGAGCCGCTGGTCCGGCGCGGGGTGCCGGTGAGCGCGCCGAGCCGGGCCCGGCTCGGCGCGCTGGTCCGCACCATCGTCGACGAACTGCCCCGCCGTACGGTGACCATCAAGGTCGCCGGGCACCTGCTCACCCTGCGCGGACACGCGGCGGTGGTCGACGGCGAGTTGCGCCCGTTGGCCCCGGCGCCGATGGCGGTGCTGCGGGCACTGGCGCAGACGCCGGGCCGGGTGCTGTCGCGTACCGCCCTGCTGCGGACGCTGCCGCGCGGGGCCGACGAGCACGCGGTGGAGATGGCGGTGGCCCGGCTGCGGGCCGGCCTGAAGGCGCCCCGCGTCGTGCAGACGGTGGTCAAGCGGGGCTACCGCCTCCGCGTCGACTGAGCCCGCCGGCCCGGCCGCTACCGGGCCGGCGGGCCACCGCCTATCCGACCGGGGTCGGGAAGCCGCGGTCGTGCTCGGCCTGCAGCCGCGCCATGGCGTGCTCGACGACGGTCACCAGGACCCGCTTGACCGAATCACGCTGCCGGGCGTCGGTCATCACCAACGGCACGTCCGGCGAGATGGCCAACGCCTCGCGCACCTCGTCCAACTCGTACTGAGGTGCGCCGTCGAACCGGTTGAGCGCGACCACGTACGGCAGGTTGCGGTTCTCGAAGTAGTCGAGCGGGGCGAACGCGTCGGTGATCCGGCGGGTGTCCACCAGCACCGCGGCGCCCACCGCACCTCGGATGATCTCGTCCCACATGAACCAGAACCGGGTCTGCCCAGGCGTGCCGAAGAGGTACAGGATCAGATCCTGCGCCATGGTGATCCGGCCGAAGTCCATGGCGACCGTGGTGGTCTCCTTGCCCGGCACCTTGGACGGGTCGTCGATGCCGACGCCGGCCGAGGTCATCACCGCTTCGGTGGTCAGCGGTGTGATCTCGGAGATCGCACCGACCAGCGTGGTCTTGCCGACACCGAAGCCACCCGCGACGACGATCTTCGCGGAGATGATTCCCCGGCTCTGGCGGGCCCCGGCGGGGTCATAGCTCGCGAAGTCCACTCAGCACCCTTCCCAGCATTTCCATCCGCTCCTCGAAACCTGTGGCGGGAGCGGCCGTCTGTAGCGTCAGCAGGCCCTCGGCCACCATGTCGGCGACCAGCACCCGGGCGACACCCAGCGGTAGCCGGGTGTAGGCGGCGATCTCCGCCAGCGACTCGGGCCGGCCCTCGCAGACCGTGGCGATGCGATGCTTGTCGTGCCCGGCGAACCGTGATTCGGCGATCTGTGTGGGGCTGGCCACGAGCACCGCCTCCAGGGCGATGTCCTGCAACGGCTCGGTCCTGCCCCGGGTGACCGCGTACGGCCGCACCAGCGCACCCCGTGGGTCACGCTGCCGATCCATCCGCGATCACCTCCTCCGCCTTCCGCCGGTCCGGCGCACCCGTTACGACCGCACCGCGTCCCGGGGCAGCGGCACCAACGCCGCACCGACCCGTTCCACGAGCAGTGCCATCTCGTAGCCCACCTGGCCGACGTCGCAGCTACGCGCCGCGAGCACCGCCATCGACGACCCGTCACTGATGGACATCAGGAACAGGTAGCCACTGTCCATCTCGATAACTGTCTGCAGGACCCCGCCGGCGCTGAACATCCGGGCGGCACCCTCGGTCAGGCTCACCACGCCGGAGGTGATCGCGGCGAGCTGATCCGCCCGATCCGCCGGCAGGTCCCGGGAGGAGGCGAGCAACAGCCCGTCCGCGGACACCGCCACGACGTGGGCGATGCCGGCCACGCTGTCGGCGAAGTTGCTGAGCAGCCAACCCATGTCCTGTATGGCCGCTGGCCTGTTCATCGGCTCGTCTCCTTGATCGAGGTGCTGTTCTGACTCGCTCCAGCCGTCCGACCACGCTGGACACCACGGTGGTACGCCGACAGCAGACCGCGTACCTCGTCGGGGGTCCGGCGGCCGTGCTCACGCCCGCGCGGCTCGATGCCGCCGGGCACGAGCTGTGCCTGGGGCACCCGCTTGGGTAGCCCCGACCGGGTCGTGCCGGCGGGGGTGGGCTCGGCCGCCCGGCTGGCCCGTGACCAGCCCTCGTCGGCCGCCGTCCGCCAGGCGTCGTCCTCCGGCTGATCGGTTTCGGGCTGCCGGCTGGACGGCGGTGGCGCGGACGGCGGTGGTGGCGCGGGCGGGGTCGGCGGCGCGCTCGGCGCCGGACCAGCCGTGCTGGCGGACGAGGAAGTGTACGACGGTGGCGGCGGCGCGGGTGTCGCGGCGGCGGCCGCACCCGGCGTGCGGGTGGGCAACGGGCTTCGTCCCCTGGTCGGCTCGACAGCCGGCGCCGGTGGGCTGGCGACCGCCTGCGGGGCGGGTTCGTCGAACTGCGGCCGGCTGAAGATCGTGGTGACGTCGTTGCCGTGCGACCGGAACCAGACCGCCTCCATCTCCCGGAAGATCGGCGAATCGGAGGACTGCTCGGGTGGCACGGTGATCGGGCGCGTCGGGGGTGGTGCGGTCGCGGCCAGGCTGGCACCGAGCCCACGGAAGCCGGAGCCGTCGCCATCGCCGCCACCGGCGTGCTGACCGGGGGCCGGAGCGAATCCCGCCGACGCGGTGCCGCCCGCACCCGCGACCGGTCCCACCGGTAGGCCGGGATCGGCGTGCTGGCCGTGGTTGCCGGCGCCGCGGTGCGACAGCGGGTCGAGGGTGGGCTGCGCGACCGTCGGCGAACCCGCGTTGAACCCGTTGAAGGCCGGCGGCGGCGTACGGGTCGGCGGCGGGTCGGCGGGGACCGACTCCGCCCCCGGCCAGGGCGTGCCGGTGCCCGTGCCGTTGTGCCACCGGTCGACCAGGGTCGCGGTGGTGCTGCGGCCGGTGCCGCCGGCCGGATCGCCGCGACCGACCGACGCGAGCGGGTTCTGCTCGACCGCGAGCGGCTGCCGGGGTCGGGTGATCGCCTGGTCGCGACCGCGCAGGCTGGGCAGCACCACGGTGGCGGCGGGCAGGGTGACCTGTGCGACAGTGCCACCCTCGACGTTGCGACGCAGCTCGACCCGGATGCCGTAGCGGGCCGCGAGCCGGCTCACCACCGCCAGACCCATCAGGCGGAACGCCGCGACGTCGACCGCGGAGGGCGCGGCGAGCCGGCGGTTGAGCGAGTCCAACTGCTCGTCGGAGAGGCCGAGACCACGGTCCTCGATCTGGATGAGCACGTAGTCCCGAATGCGCCGTCCGTCGGCCACCACGGTGGTGTTGGGGGGCGAGAAGCGGGTGGCGTTGTCGAGCAGCTCGGCCACCAGCCGCACCACGTCGTTCACCGCGTGGGCCGCCACGGACACGTCGGTGTCGACGGTGCCGAACTCGATCCGGTTGTAGAGCTCCACCTCGGACTGCGCGGCCCGCAGCACGTCCACGAGCAGGGCGTCGTCGCGGCGCGGCACGGCCGAGTCGGCCCCGGCCAGCACGAGCAGGTTCTCGTCGTTGCGGCGCATCCGGGTGGCGAGGTGGTCGAGTTCGAAGAGCTGCGCGAGCCGCTTCGGGTCCTCCTCACCGCGCTCGATCGCGTCCAGCTCGCCGATCATGCGGTCGACCAGCGTCTGACTGCGTCGGGCCAGGTTGAGGAACATCGCCGAGACACTCGTCCGCAGGGCCGCCTGTTCGGCCGCGACCCGGACCGCCTCCCGGTGCACGACGTTGAAGGCCAGGGCGACCTGCCCCACCTCGTCGCGGTTGCTGAGCTGGATCGGGTCGCGTACCTCGCGAACGATCTCGTCGACGCTGCCGTCGCTGACGTTGCCCATCCCCTGCAGCCGACGCACCGCCTCCGGCAGGTCGTGGTTGGCCACCGAGAGCGCGCCCTCCCGCAGCCGGCGCAGGGAGTGGTTCAGCGAGCGGGCCAGCACCACGGCCAGGGTCACCGCGATGATCAGCGTGAGCAGCACCAGCGTGGTCTCGACGACGGCCTGCCGGATGACGTCCGAGCGGGCCTGCTCGGCCTGGGCCAGCAGGCGGTTCTCCAGCTCGATCTCGGCCCACCGCATCAGCTCGTTCACCGCGCCGATCGCCGCCGTGGCCTCCTGCGCGGTGAACGGCGCACGCTGGTTGACCGACCGACTGAGGTCGGTGGCGATCCGGTCGGCCAGCACCACCGCGTCACCGGAGACGGTGCTCTCGACCAGGGCCCGCTGCACCGGGTCGGCGGCGAGCGAGAAGGCCACCAGTGCCTCCTGCTGCCCGGTGAGAGTGGCCACGAAGGCGGAGAACTGCTCGTTGTCCAGGCGGCCGGCGCTGAGTGCCGTGAAGGCGACCGCTTCCTCCTCGGCGACGGCCGCCTTCGCCCGGGCGAAGGCGGCGACCGCCCGCCGGGTGTCACCGACCTCCTCGCCGCCGGGCAACTGGGCCAGCCCGTCGCCGTAGGCGACCAGGTCGTCGAGGACCACGCCGTAGCGCAGCACCGCCTCGGCGACCTCCATCTGCTGGCGGGCGAGCACCTCCTGCCGGGTGCCGTCGAGGGTGTCCAGGTGCGCGTCGATGGCCGTGAGCCGGTCGCGGATCGCCGCCGGGGCGTCACCCACCCGGGCCCGCTCCGCGCGGTACTCGTCGATCCGCTGCTGGGTCTCGCGGACCCGCAGGTTGTACGCGTCGGCCCGCTGTTGCGGTGCGGCGAGGAAGGCCGCCGCCGCCATCCGTTCGGCGTGCAGGTCGTTCGCCAGCGCGGAGACGTCGATGGACAGCGCCGTGAGGGCGCGGGACTGACTCGCGTCGTAGGCGCCTTCGCCGACGGAGACCAGTCGGACCGTGGCCAGTGCGATGACCGCCGCCACCGGAACCACCAGGATCAGCGCCAGCTTGGACCGGATCCGGGCGTCGCGCAGCCGGGGCAGCCGACCGCCGCTCCGCTGCGCGGCGTCGCCACTGGCGGGCAGGGTCGTCGGTCCGGTGCTCACGACATCGCCTCCGTCGTTTTCTTCCCGCCAGAACCGCCGACCCGGGCGCCGAGCGACGGCCGGCGCCACGCGCGGCACGGCCGCGATTTCATCAGACGAGATCGTGTTTGGGAAGCCGCAGGAGGGCAGGAAACGGTCGGACGGCACGCAACCCGTGATCCGGTCAACTAATACCTACATTTCCACAGCACCCTGAACAGGGCATGTAACTCCAGAGTGGCCACCCGTGTCGCCACAGTGAGCATTTGAAAACATTTGGTTACACCAACATGTGGGATCGGTGTCCCGAAACGCCTTCGCTGACCCGCTTGACCGCAGCGCCCGGCATTGGCAAGGTTTTGCAGGCTTCGCGCACACGGTACGGCAGAGCCGTCTCATTATCCACAGAGGACGGATGAGCCGCCGGTGACCGGGCCCCGCCCGTGCCGCATCAGGAGGACCCAGTTGACCCCGTTCCGCTCCGCCACCGCCACGGCGCTCGTGTCGACCCTGCTCGCCACCACCCTCGTCGGCTGCCAGTTCGGCGGGGAGGAGCAGGACACGAGCCCGATCGTGATCGCCGCCGACCTGGAACTCTCCGGTGCCTCGGCCGGGGTCGGCGAGGCGTACCGGCAGGCCCTGGAACTGAAGCGCGATCAGTTGAACGCCTCAGGCGCGCTCAACGGCCGTACGGTCGAACTATTGTTCAAGGACAACCGCTCTGACGCCAGTGAGTCACTGCGCAACATCGTCGACTTCAGCAACGACAAACGGGTCACCGCCATCATCATGGGCGGCTGCAACGAATGCGCCCTCGGTGCCGTGCGTACGGTCAATGAGAACAAGATCCCGACCGTGGCGCTCGCGCCGGCCGGTGCCGTGGCGAACCCGGTCGCGGAACGCCGCTACATGTTCAAACTGGCCCCGAACGCCGACGACAACGCCGCGGCCCTCACCGTCGAACTGCGCCGCCGCAACATCGCCACGGTCGGCCTCCTGCGCAGCGACGACGCCTACGGCCAGGAGGGTGCCGCCGCGCTGCGCCGCGAGTTCGACAAGGTCGACATCCGGGTGCTGGCCGAGGCGTCCGTCCGCGGCACCGACACGGAACTGGACGGGCAGGCCGGCCGGCTGACCGGCGCCGATCCCGACGCCCTGGTCATCTGGACCCCGCCGGAGCAGGCGATGCTCGCCGCCGGCGCGGTCGAGCGGGCCAACTACACCGGCGCCCTGTTCCTCGACGCCTCGGCCGCCGGCGACCTCTTCCTCGGCGAGGCCGCCCGGTCGGCCGAACGGGCCACCCTGGTCTTCACCCAGACGATGGTGATCGACGACGTGATCGCCACCACCCCCGCGAAGGCCGCCCGCCGTCAGTGGTTCCAGGACTACACCGCCCGGTACGGCGGCTACCACGGCTCCGCCTCGTTCGCCGCGGACGCGATCCAGCTCATCGCGGACGCGGAGCTGCGGGCCGGCGGGCCCGTCGGTGAGGTCGACCGGAACCGCGTCCGCGACGTGCTGGAGACGTCCCAGCTGGACGGCCTGTCCGGTCCGATCCGGATGACGCCGGACAACCACTCCGGGCTGATGCCGCAGGCGCTGACGACCCTGATCGCCCGCAACGGCCGGTGGCGGCTGGCCGGCTGATCTCTTGGGTGGCTGGTGCGGTCAGCGGCTGGAGGTGGTCTCCCGCAGCCAGGGCAGGCTGCGCCGCTCGATGAGCACCAGCGCGGCGTAGAGCACGATGCTGACCAGGGCGACCAGGATGATCGCGGCCCACGCGGTGGCGGTGTCGCCGATGCCGGCGTACTGCTGGATGACGTAACCGAGACCACCCTCACCGGCCTGGAACTCACCGATCACGGCACCGATCGCGGCGAGCGGCATGGCGACCTTGAGGCCCACGAAGATCTGCGGGAGCGCGGCGGGAAAGCGGACCTTGCGGAACGCCTGCCAACGGGAGGCGTTCCAGGACCGCACCAGTTCGGCGAGTTCGGCCGGAGTGGTGGTCAGCCCGGTGGCGGTGGACAGCACGATCGGGAAGAAGCAGAGCAGGAAGACCATGGTGAGGATCGGCTTCTGACCCCAGCCGAGCGCCACCACCAGCAGTGGCCCCAGGGTGATCTTCGGCACGGCGTTGACCGCGACCAGCAGCGGGGTGAACATCCGCTCGACCGTCCGGGAGGCCGCCAGCGCCAGGCCGATCAGCACCCCGGCCACCGCGGAGAGGGCGAAGCCGAGCAGGATCTCGCCAGTGGTGGCGACGGTGTGCTCCAGCAGTCGGGCCGGCCGAGCGGAGAACGCCGTGAGCACGTCACCGGGCGGCGGCAGGGCGGCCGGGTGGATCAGCTCCAGCCGGGCCACCAGCCACCAGCCACCGAGTGCGACCAGCAGCCCGGCCGCCGGTAGCAGCGCGGCCGCGGTGCCCGAGCGCAGGTCTCCCGCTCGCCACCGTCGGCCACCCGGTGCGGCCGGCGACTGCTCGGGTGCGAGCGTCGCCTCCGGCTGCCGTGGACGGACGTCGGTCATCGGATCCTCCTGCGTGCGGCGCATCGTCATGAGCGGGGAGCGGAGTACGCCGCACCGACGAACGCGGCGCGGCGTACTCCGTGCGGTACCGGGCGGCCTCAGGCCTTCGGTGCCAGGTTGAAGTCGATGATCTGGTCAGGGGTGAGGTCCGACTTGAGGGCGCCGGCGCCACGCAGGATCGCGATGCTCTTCGCGACCCGGCCGCTGTCCAGCGTGCCCAGTGCGGTGCCGGAGTTGCTGGAACGGACGTAGCCGGCCATCAACTGCAGCTCGGCAGCCGCCGCGGCGAGCACGACCGCCTCGGCGTTCTTGGCCAGGATCTCGGCCGCCTCCTGCGGGTTCGCCAGGGCGTACTCCAGGCCCTTGAGCAGCGCCTCGGTGAACCGCTTGACCTGCTCGGGCTTCTCGGTGGCGTACTGCTTGGAGGTGATCAGCACGTTGCCGTAGAGGTCCTGCATCACGTTGCTGTACGGCAGCAGGACGGCCTTCTTCTTGGTCACCGCCTCGATGGTGGGCTGACCGACCACGAACTGCCCGATGCCGTCGACCGAACCGGAGGCCAGCGTGCCCATCAGGGTCTGCGCCTCGCCGTTGACCCACTTCACCTTGGTGTAGTCGATGCCGGCCATCCGGGCGTAGGTCGGGAACAGGTTGCGGACCACCGAGCCGGGGGTGTCGGCGAGAGTCTTGCCCTCCAGGTCCTTCGGGGTGGTGATGCCCGTGCCCTCCACGGTGGCGATGGCCGCCATGGTGCGCTGCTGGATCGCGGCCACCGCGACGAAGTCCTTGGCGTCACCGTTGCCGAGCTGGAGCAGTCCACCGGTCAGGTCGATCGGGCCGAAGTGCGCCTGACCGCCGACGACCGTCTGGATCACGGAGCCGGTGCCCTGCCCCGGCTTGATCTCGACGTCGAAGCCGGCCTCCTTGAAGTAGCCCTTCTCCTTGGCCACCCAGGCGTACGCGTCGCGCCCGAAGTTGCCGAACGAGGTGAGGTACGTCACCTGCTCCAGGGACGAGCCGACGTCGTTGCCGTCCGCGTCGTCCGAGCCGCTGCTGCACGCGGAGACCAGGGCGAGCGCGGTGGCCATCGTGGCCGCGGCGACCGTACGGGTCAGCCTTCTCATCAGTGCACCTTGTCCTTTCCAACCGGGGCGTCGGGGCCGCCGGAAGGGAGTTGTCGGGGCGGCACCGGCAGCCGGATGGAAGCCGACACCGCGTATCGAGGGGGACTCTCGCGGGCACAGCGTACGAGAACCCCACCTTTGCGACGCCAGGCGTACCGGGTTGCGGAACGGATACAAAGTGATGTCCACCCCGGACGGTGCGATACGGAACGCAGGCCGATAGCCTTTGCCCGTTCCTGACTTTCCACTCAGGGGAGGCCCGTCGGCGATGATCCGACTCTCCGAGGTGTCGCGCACCTTCGACGGCCGCGCCGGTCGGGTCGAGGCGTTGCGCGGCATCGACCTCGACGTCGCCGAGGGTGAGTTCGTCGCGGTACTCGGCCGCTCCGGGTGCGGCAAGTCCACGCTGCTGCGGCTGATCTCGGGCCTGATCCCGGTCACCTCCGGCGAGGTCACCGTCGCCGGTAAACCGGTCACCGGGCCGCGCCGGGACATCGCCATGCTGTTCCAGCGGCCGGCCCTGCTGCCGTGGCGCAGCGTGTTGGACAACGTCCTGCTGCCGGTGGAGATCTTCGGCTGGAAGCGGGCCGCCCACCGGGACCGGGCGCGGGACCTGCTCGAGGTGGCCGGGTTGTCCGGCTTCGAGAAGCGACTTCCGCACGAGCTGTCCGGTGGCATGCAGCAACGGGTCGCGCTGTGCCGGTCGCTGATCGGCGACCCCCGGGTGATGCTGATGGACGAACCCTTCTCCGCGCTCGACGCGCTCACCCGTGAGGAACTCGCCGGCGAACTCCAGCGGGTGCACATGCGCAACGGCGCGACCGTCGTCTTCGTCACCCACTCCATCGACGAGGCGGTGCTGCTCGCCGACCGGGTGGTGGTGCTGAGCCCACGCCCCGGCCGGGTCCGCAAGGTCGTCGAGGTGACCATTCCGCGCCCGCGCACCCTGGGCCGCAACGCCCATCTGGCCGACGTCGCCCGGGTCAGTGCCGACCTGCACGAACTGCTGATGGAACGCGAACAGCCGGCGGGAGCCGGTACGGAGGTGGCGCGATGAGCGAGCGCAGCGAGCGAATCATTCGGCGCAGTGCCGTGGTGCCTCGTCGCGGCGCCGAGCGGAGCGAGGTGGCGCGATGAGCATGCGGGTGGCTGTCTTCACGGAACCGCACCGCGGCGCCACCTACGACGACCAGCTCCGCTTCGCCCGGCTCGCCGAGCAGGGCGGCTTCGACGCCTTCCTCCGCGCCGACCATTACCAGGCCATGGGCGACGAACCGGCCCTACCCGGTCCGACCGACGCCTGGCTGACCCTGGCGGCGCTCGCCCGGGAAACCAGCCGAATCCGGCTGGGCACCCTGGTCACCTCGGCGACGTTCCGGTTGCCCGGTCCACTCGCGGTGATGGTGGCTCAGGTCGACCAGATGAGCGGCGGTCGGGTCGAGCTGGGCATCGGTGCCGGCTGGTACGCCCGGGAGCACATCTCGTACGGCATCCCGTTCCCCGGCACCAGCGAACGCTTCGACCGGCTCGCCGAACAGCTCGAAGTGATCACCGGGCTGTGGCGCACCCCGTCCGGCGGGACGTTCAGCTACGTCGGGGACCACTACCGGCTCACCGATTCGCCGGCCCTGCCCAAGCCGGTGCAGAGCCCGGGCCCTCCGGTGATCGTCGGGGGGCGCGGTCCCAAGCGCACCCCGGAGCTCGCCGCCCGCTACGCCGACGAGTTCAACGTCCCCTTCACCAGCGTCGAGCAGGCCCGTGAGGCGTACGAGCGGGTTCAGGAGGCGAGTGAGCGGGTCGACCGCGCCGGCAGCGGGCGCCGGCCGCTGACGCTCTCCGCCGGCATCGTGGTGGCGATCGGGCGTACCGACAGCGAGGCCCGCCGCCGAGCGGCGCCACTGCACGTCAAGAGCGCCCTGCCGCCGGAGGATCCGGTGGTCGGCTCACCGCAGCAACTGGTCGACCGGATCGGCGAGTTCGCCGCGATCGGCACCACCCGGGTGCATCTACGCCTGATCGACCTCACCGACCTGGACCACCTGGAGCTGATCGCCGCCGAGGTGCTCCCCCACGTGGACGGAACCCGATGACCGAGCCGACACCCGACGTTCCCACGCCCGACTCCGGAGCCGTACTCGGCCCGGTGGGCCAGGAGATCGTCTTCGAGAACGACCGGGTACGGGTCTGGCACATCCGGCTGGAGCCCGGCGAGCGCCAGCCGCTGCACCGGCACGACCTCCCCTATCTGGTGGTGGCCGTCCAGGGCGCGAAGAACGTCGTGCAGACAATCGACGGTGTCAAGATCGACGCCGACGAGCCGACCGGCGGGGTGGTCTATCGCGATCCGGGGGCGGTGCACATGCTCACCAACGTCGGCGACACGACATACCTGGCCCGGCTGGTCGAGCTCAAGTAGACCCGCCGCGAGCAGGTCGTACGTCCGTACACGGCGCGCCGGTGGCGATCGGTGGCGACGGACCGTAACGTGCCGGTCATGGCCCATCGGACATCGAGCCGACTACTGTTCACCGCGTTCGGCGTGAGCCTGCTCGCCGGCGCCGGTCAGCTCGGCCTCGCCTTCGGCTTCGGCATCGTCCGGCTCACCGGAAGCTTCACCGGCGCGAGCATCAACCAGTGGCCGGCCCAGCTCGTCTGGGCCGGCTGGTTCGCCACGAACGCCGCCGTGATCGGCGCCGTGCTCACCGAGCGGCTGGCCCGTCATGGTGGGCAGCTCACCGGCACCCCCCGGCAACTGGCCGTCGCGGGCAGCGCCGCCCTGGGTGCCACCGTCGTGGCGCCGCTGTGCATGCAGCCGGCCCGCAACGCGGAACTCGTCTCGGTCGACCCGGTATGGGCCGTGGCCATCTGCGCCGGACTCGGCGCGGTGGTCGGCGCCGGTGCCGCGCTGGCCGTCCTGGTCCGACCGCCGTTCGCCTGGAACATGGCAGCGGTGGCCGCGGCGGTCTGGTTCCTCGCGTTACTTTCCGTGATCCCGTCGTTGGGGGCGAGCGGACCGCTGACCCCGGTACGCCTCGGCGTGCTGGAGCCGGCCTGGCTCGCCGCTGGCACCGCGCAGCAACTGGCGCTGCTGATCCTTCCGCTGGTGACCCTGCTGGCCGGCGCGGTGACCGCGACGGTGGCCCGGTGGCGTGGCCATCCCCCACTGGTCAGCGGGCCCAGTGGGGTCGCCGGACCGGTGCTGGTGGCCTTCGCCTACCTGGCCGCCGGGCCGGGTGACACGAGCGACCGGTACCAGTTGACCCCCTACTACGCCGCGCTGATCGCGGTGGTGGTCGGCGCGCTCGGCTCGGCCGCGGCAGCCCTGCTGCCCTGGCCGGCCACCGGCCGGCTCGCCCACCGGGCCGCCGCACCCACCGGTGGGACCGCCATCGAACCGACCGCCATCCTGCAACCGTTGCCGGCGACCCCCGCGCCGCCCAGGTCGGCCGGCGCACCGGCCGACCCGGCGGCCGGCCCGGCGGCCGGCCCGGTCGTGGTGGTCGACGGCGGCACCGAGGCCGACCGGCCCACCGGTGGAACCCGCTCCGACGGCGCCCCCCGGGGTGTCGTCACGTCGGACGGGTCACCGCCGCACTGGCACTGGCCGCTCGCGCACACCGAGCCGTCGGCCGTCACCACCCCGACCGCAGCCGGTGCGGTGGGACGCCGCCCGGCCGCCGGCACCGCACCGACGACAGTCGCGCCGACGACCGGCAACGGTGGGCAGCCGCCAGACGGCGGGCCCTCCGCCGGAAGCGCACCCGGCGACCACCGCACCGACCGCACCGGCCCCGCTGATGCCGGTGTCGCGCGTGCCGGTGACGCCGCAAGCCGAACCGACGCCACCGAGCGAGCAGGCGACGCCGCGCGGCGAATTGAAGCCGGCAAGCCGGCACAGGGCCGCAAGCCGGCACAGAGCGGCAAGCCGGCACAGAGCCGCAAGCCGGCACAGAGCGACGAGCCAGCACAGAGCGACGAGCCAGCACAGAGCGGCGAGCCAGCACAGAGCGGCGAGCCAGCACAGAGCGGCGAGCCAGCGCGTGAGACCGCCGGGTCGGTGTTCGACGGGCAACCGGTGGCGGGAAGCGACGGGCAGCGCGGAGCATCGACAGAGCCGGCGCCGGTGGGCGACGGCAGCGACCTTCCCCAGGCGGCACCCGGCACGGTGGGGGCGGAGTCGCCGGTCGCTTCCAGCGGCAGAACCCCGACGCCCCGCACCCCCACACCCCGGGCACCGGCCCCGCCGGTGGAGCCGACGGCTGCGACGGCGCAGGCCGCGCCGATCGCCGAGCCAACGCCAACGCCAACGCCAACGCCAACGCCAACGCCAACGGATGATGCCGGCGATCGATCGGCGGCGGAGGTGCCGCCCGAGGCGCCGTCGCGATCACGGCAGCGGTTCGGGTCGCCCGACCTCATCGGGGCCACGGTCGGATCCGAGGCGTCGTCGACTCTGGGCAGCTCGGCGACGCTCCCCGACACCCCGGAGGTCTCCATCGAGCCGGCGGCCACCGCCCGTGACCTCACGGCCGCCTTCTCGAAGCCGCCCGCCGTCCGGGCCGAGGACGTCCAGCCGGACGGCGAAGCGGAGAAGGGCCGACGTGGACTGTTCCGACGCGGCAGGTCCCGGTCCGCGGAACATGCCGCGACCGGGCAGGACGAACCGCTGCCGGCTCAGGACGAGGAGTACGTCGACTGGGTAGCCGGGCTCAGCCGACCGCTCGACGACGACGAGGCGACCCCGCCGAAGGGTCCACGCCGCTCCCTGCGGTCGACGGGTCGGCACCACCGACGCTGAGAGCCGGCCGGTCACACCGTCCACAGCGTCCGGATTCACCGTCGACGACCCCCGAGGGACGGTTGACGTGTGGCGCCTCATGTCCGGGTGACATGGTCACGTCACTCGGACATGAGGCACTCAGGTCTCACCTGTCCCGACCGGTCAGGCCAGCGGCAGGTAGACCCGTCCGCCGGAGGCGACGAACTCGTCGGACTTGTCCTGCATGCCGCGGGCGGCGTACTCCTTCAGGTCCTGCGTGATCTTCATGGAGCAGAACTTCGGCCCGCACATCGAGCAGAAGTGCGCCGTCTTCGCCGGCTCGGCGGGCAGCGTCGCGTCGTGGTACGACCGCGCGGTCTCCGGGTCCAGTGAGAGGTTGAACTGGTCCTCCCAGCGGAACTCGAACCGCGCCTTCGACAGCGCGTCGTCCCAGGCCTGCGCCCCCGGGTGTCCCTTCGCGAGGTCGGCCGCGTGCGCCGCGATCTTGTACGCGATCACCCCGGCCTTCACGTCGTCCCGGTCGGGCAGTCCGAGGTGTTCCTTGGGCGTGACGTAACAGAGCATCGCGGTGCCGAACATGCCGATCATCGCGGCTCCGATGGCCGAGGTGATGTGGTCGTACGCGGGCGCGATGTCGGTGGTCAGCGGACCGAGCGTGTAGAACGGCGCCTGGTGGCACCACTCCTGCTGAAGGTCGACGTTCTCCTTGATCTTGTGCATCGGCACGTGCCCGGGCCCCTCGATCATCACCTGCACGTCGTACTCCCAGGCGACCTTCGTCAGCTCGCCGAGGGTACGCAGCTCCGCGAACTGTGCCTCGTCGTTGGCGTCCGCGATCGAGCCGGGCCGCAGACCGTCACCGAGAGAGAAGGTCACGTCGTAGCGGGCCAGGATCTCGCACAGCTCCCGGAAGTTGGTGTAGAGGAAGTTCTCCTCGTGATGCGCCAGGCACCAGGCCGCCATGATCGAACCGCCGCGCGACACGATGCCGGTCACCCGGTCCACCGCCAGCGGGACGTACGGCAGCAGCACCCCGGCGTGCACCGTCATGTAGTCCACGCCCTGCTCGGCCTGCTCGATCACGGTGTCCCGGAACACCTCCCAGCTCAGCTTCACCGGATCACCGCCGACCTTCTCCAGCGCCTGGTAGATCGGCACGGTGCCGATCGGCACCGGGGAGTTGCGCACGATCGCCTCGCGGGTCTCGTGGATCCGCTTGCCGGTGGACAGGTCCATCACCGTGTCCGCGCCCCACCGGGTGGCCCAGGTGAGCTTCTCCACCTCCTCGGCCACCGACGAGGTCACGGCCGAGGTGCCGATGTTCGCGTTGACCTTGACCAGGAACGCCTTGCCGATGATCGCCGGCTCGCATTCCGGGTGGTTGATGTTCAGCGGCAGCACGGCCCGGCCGGCGGCGATCTCGTCCCGGACGAACTCCGGTGCCATCCCCTCCCGGATCGCCACGAACTCCATCTCCGGCGTGACCACACCAGCGCGGGCGTACGCGAGCTGCGTGGGCCGTTTGCCGTCCGAGCCGGCCAGTGGGGTTCCGCCACCGCGTACCGGCGCCACGTCGGCCCGCTCGGCGATCCATGGTCCCCGCAACGGCGCCAGCCCGATCTCCGGGTCGGAGCCCGGTCCGGAGGTGTCGTAGAGCCGCACCGGGGGGTTGTCCCCGGTCAGCTCCACCTCCGCGAACGGCACCCGGATGTCCGGCCGTGATCCCTCGACGTACACCTTGCGACGTGTCTGCATGACAGCCTCCCTGTTCAGGCGGACCAGCCGAAGTGGTCCATCGGCCCACGGCCCGCGCCCAGCTCCCAGTCCCGCGCGCCGGTCAGCGCCCGGGTCACGTACTCCTTGGCGGCCTCGACCGCCGCCGGCACCGGATCGCCCAGCGCCAGCCGCACCGTCACGGCGGCCGAGAACGAGCACCCGGTGCCATGGGTGTGCCGGGTCGGCACGCGTGGGGCACGCAGCACCGTCGTCCCCTGCGGGCCGTGCAGCACGTCCACCGCCTCCGCACCGGCGTCCACGTCGCCGCCGGTGACGATCACCCATTCCGGTCCACCGGCAGCCAGGGCCCGCGCCGCCGCGGTCATCTCCGCCACGTCGGTCACCGCCGTCCCGGTCAGCGCGGCGGCCTCCGCGCTGTTCGGTGTGGCCACCCGGGCGTACGGCAGCAACCGCTCCACCGCCTCCACCACGCCGAGCCGGTGCCCGCTGGTGGCCACCAGCACCGGGTCGACGACCAGCTGCGGTAGCCGGCCGGCCGCCGCCGCGTCGGCGATCGCGGCCGCCACGGCCGGGGTGCCCAGCATCCCGGTCTTGACCGCCCGTACCGCGAAGTCCGACAGCACACTGTCGAGCTGGTCGGTGACCAGGTGCGGGGGCAGCGGCAGCACCGCGTCCACGCCCCGGGTGTTCTGCGCGGTGACCGCCGTCAGCACACTCGTGCCGTACGCGCCGAGCGCGGCGAAGACCTTCAGGTCGGCCTGGATGCCGGCGCCACCACCGGAATCGGAGCCGGCGACGGTCAGCACGGTGGTTGGGGTCACGGCAGTTCCTCTTGGTCTGGGGTTGTCGTGTGGTCGCGGTTGGGGGCTGCGGCCGACCGTGCCCACTCCGGGCGGTCAGGCTTGATCCCTGCGTGGGCACGGTCGGCCGCAGCCCCGTCGTGGTCACCTCCCGCCGGAACGTGCCGGGTTGGGGGGCTCGGGGTCGTCTGGGCCTGGTGAACGGGCTGCTCCTGATCCGTCGTGGGCGACCCCGCCCGGACGCGCCGGTCTGGAGCGTGCGGGGTGGTCGTGGCGTGGCAGGCGGCGGTGAGGGCGGCGGCGGTCTGTTGTGGGTCGTGGGCGCGCATGATGGCGCCGAGGACGGCCACGCCGCAGGCGCCGGCCTGGACGCAGGCGTGCACCTGGGCGGGGGTCTCGATGCCGCCGAGGGCCAGCACCGGCACGGGGCTCCGCCGGATCAGCTCGGCCAGCCCTGCGGGGCGCAGGGGTGGGCCGTAGCCGGGCTTGGTCCGGGTGGGAAAGACCGGCGAGAGGGTGACGTAGTCCTCTGTGGTGAGTCGACGCAGTTCCGCGACGTCGTGGCAGGAGCGGCCGACCAGGTCGGCGAGGGGCGGTGGGTACGGGCCGGCCGCCGACAGGTGCAGCGCGACCGTCGACCGGCTGGCTCCGGCAGCACCGGCCCGGATGCCGGGACGAGCATCGGTGATGTCGGCACCGGGCGCGTCGGCTGTGCCGCCGGGCGCACGGCGGTCGGGGTCGCCGTGGTCGGTCAGCGGGTCGGGGCCGGAGATGATCAGGGTTCCGCCCGCCTCGGTCAGGATCGACCGCAGCTCGGCGGCGAGGGCCAGGCGCTCGACGCGCGGCAGCTCCTTCTCCCGTAGCACCACCCACCGCACTCCCCCGGCCACGGCCGCCGCCACCACCTCCACCAGCGGCCTCCGCGCCACCCGCCGATCCGTCAGCAGCACGACCCCCGAGGGCATTTGGATCTTGGTACGAACCGGCCCTCGGAGGGGCGCCCCCGGGCCAAGATCCACGAGATC
Source organism: Micromonospora palythoicola (assembly GCF_036689795.1). Taxonomy (NCBI): domain Bacteria; kingdom Bacillati; phylum Actinomycetota; class Actinomycetes; order Micromonosporales; family Micromonosporaceae; genus Micromonospora; species Micromonospora palythoicola. The sequence continues at coordinate 51,410 of NZ_JBAGKI010000041.1, forward strand.
AGTCCGCGCGGTCACAGGTCGGGGCGGCCTTCGTCGGGAGTGGAGGGCAGAGCGTGGAAGCGGCGGGGGATGCGGCCGGCGGCGTGGGCGAGGTGGCCGGCGGCGATCGCGTACCGCATCGCGGTGGCCATCGCCACCGGGTCGACGGCCCGGGTCACCGCGCTGGCCAGCAGCACCGCGTCGCAGCCCAGCTCCATGGCCAGCGCCGCGTCGGAGGCGGTGCCGATGCCCGCGTCCAGGATCACCGGCACGGCGACGTCCTGCCGGATGAGCCGGATGTGGTGCGGATTGTTGATCCCCAGGCCGGAGCCGATCGGCGCACCGGCCGGCATCACCGCCGCGCAGCCGACGTCGGCCAACCGCCGCGCCAACACCGGGTCGTCGGAGGTGTACGGCAGCACGGTGAACCCGTCGTCGACCAGTTCCTCGGCGGCGCGCAGCAGCTCCACCCCGTCGGGCAGCAGCGTCCGCTCGTCGCCGATCACCTCCAGCTTGACCCAGTCGGTCTCGAACGCGTCCCGGGCCAGCCGGGCCACCTTCACCGCCTCGCCCGCCGTGTAGCAGCCGGCGGTGTTCGGCAGCAGCCGTACGCCGCACCGGTCGAGCAGGTCCAGCAGACCTCCGGAACCGCCGGGCACCGTCTCCACCCGGCGCAACGCCAGGGTGACCAGCTCGGTGCCGGACGCCCGGATCGCCTGCTCCAGCACGTGCAGGTTGGCCGCCCCGCCGGTACCGAGGATCAGTCGGGAGGTGAACCGCACCCCGCCCAGCTCGAAGCCGGTCGACTCGTCCATCCGGTTCACCCGCCCTGGGCGGCGCTGAGCACCTCGACCCGGTCACCGCCGCGCAGCACCGTCGCCGGCCAGCCGGTACGCGGCACCACCTCGCCGTTGACCGCCACCGCCACGCCGCGC
>NZ_JBAGKI010000042.1:0-52230 GCF_036689795.1 Micromonospora palythoicola
CCGCTCCGGGCATCCGTGTGGTGCAGAACCACATCGCGGTCGCCCCGGTGCTGCGCTGAGCCGTGGCGGAACCACCGGGGTGGGGTGAGCCGCGCTCACCCGACCGGACCCGAGGCTGGGGGATATGACCGACCAGCTGACCACGCCCCTGCAGGTCACCGCGCGACTGCGCACCCCCGTCACGGAGCACGACCACATCCGTGGTCCGCGCAGAGCACCGGTGACGATCGTCGAGTACGGCGACTTCCAGTGCCCCTTCTGCGGCCTGCTCCACGCCAACCTGACGGAGGTGCTGCGGCAACGCGCCGACACCGTCCGGCACGTCTACCGCCACTTCCCGATCACCAACGTGCACCCGTACGCCGAGCGGGCCGCCGAGGCCGCCGAGGCCGCCGGGCGGCGCGGCCGGTTCTGGGAGATGCACGACTGGCTCTACGACCACCAGGACCAGTTGGATCCGGTGCACCTGACGCTCGGCGTCGAGCAGCTCGGCCTGCCTGTCGACGAGGTGGAGGCGGAGATCGGACGCCACGCGCACGGCGACCGGATCCGGCACGACTTCGTCGGCGCCGTTCGCAGCGGAGTGGACGCCACCCCCACCCTCTTCGTCAACGACATCCGCCACGACGCCGACTTCGCCCCGGCCACCCTCCTCGCCGCCGTCGACGCCGCAACCCCCTGACCCAGGTTGATCATGAGGTTGTTGTCGCGCCAGCCGAACGGCGGGACAACAACCTCATGATCGACGAGACGGTCGCGGGGTGGGGCGGGGCGGTCAGATGAGCCGGAGTTGGCGGGCGCGGCGGACGGCGTCGCGGCGGCGGGTCGCGTCGAGTTTGCGGTAGATGTTGCGGACGTGGGTCTTGACGGTGTTGACCGAGACCGACAGCTCCGCCGCGATCTCCACGTTGGAGAGGATGCTCTGCAGGTAACGCAGGATCGTCAGTTCCCGCTCGGTGAGCGGCTCGTCCAGCGGTGCCACCACGTCGTCGGCGGTGCCGGTGCCGCCCGTCGGCGCGGCCGGTGTGTCGACGGCGCGTACCAGGTCGCTCACCAGCGACCAGTGGGCGGTGCCGGAGTCGAGATGGGCGGCGAGCAGCTCCCGCACTCCCGGCTCGGCCCGCAGGAATGGGCGACGGTGATCCTCCGGTGCGGCCAGGTCCAGCGCCTGCTCCAACAGCCGGCCCGCCCGACGGTCGTCACCGGCCCGGACGGCCAGCACCGTGGCCAGCAGGGCGGCGTCGAGACGTACCGGCAGCGGCCAGTCGGCCGCCGGTGCGGCGGTCCAGTCCGGCAGCAGCCGGTCGGCGGCCCGTGGGTCACCGGCCCGCAGCTCGGTCCGGGCCGCGGCGACGGCCAGCGCCGCCGACGCGCCGGTCGCCGGTTCGGACGTCGGGTCGTCGGCCAGCTCGCGGGCGGTCCGCACATCGCCCCGCGCGCTGTGCATGTCCAGCTCGGCCGCGCGCAACCACGCGCCCAGCTCGCCACCGCGCACTCCCCACCCGTGGCGGGCCTCCACCAGCAGCCGGTGGCCGACGCTCAGCTCACCCTCGTCGTGGCGCAGCCAGGCGCGGCACCAACCGGCGACCGCGCCGGGCACCGGATCGCCATCGGCAGGTGCGGCCAGCCCCAGGTGGGCCTCGGCCTCCACCGGCTGGTCGCGGTGCAGCGCCACTACCGCCAGCGCCAGCTGCGCGTACCCGCAGTCCCGCAACGCCGCCCAGCCCTGACCGGACGGCAGGGCGAGCGCCGCCCGGGCCGCCTCCTCCGCGGCGCGCAGGTGCCCACGCAACGCCGCGACCAGCGACCATCGGCTGGCGCAGACCAGCTCGGTGCGTGGACGTCCCGCCGCACGGGCGGCCAGCAGAGCTTCGGCGAAACCGCTCGCCGCGCCCGTCAGGTCGCCGTCGTCCAGCGCCAGCAGGGCCAACGCGGCACCGCTGACGGCCCGCGCGTCGGCCTCCTCACCGGCGTGGCCCCGCATCCCGGCGACACCGCTGCCGGCCGGCGGCGCGTCGGAGCCGGCCACGGCCCCACCGACCTGCCGGTCGCCGGTCGGATGTGCGCCGTCCGGGGCGAGCAGGCGGGCGGCGGCGGCGCGTACGGGCTGCGGGTCGCCGGCCAACCGGGCCAGGGTGAGTTCCACCGCGGCGACCAGCCGACCGAACCGGGCCCGACGCGGCTGTGGCAACCGTCGGGTGTGTCCGCCGGCCTGCCGCAGGTATGCCACGGCCGCTGCGACGTCGCCGTCGAGGGCGCGTTCGGCGGCGCAGGCCAGCGCGAGTTCGGGGTCGCGCTCCATCGCTTCCGGCGGGGGTGGCGAGGGCGCCGGTCCCACGCCGGCCGGTGGCTCGTAGGGCATCAGTTCCGGCCACTGGATCACGAACAGGTCGGTGGCTGCCGTCCAGTCACCGGCGGCGAGCGCGTGGCGCAACGCGGCGACGGGCCGGCCGTTGCCGGCGTACCAGCCGGCCGCCCGCAGGTGCAGGTCGCGCAGCTCGTCCATGGGCAACCGGGCCAGTTCGCGGTGCAGCAGGTCGGCCAGGAGCGGATGACACCGGTACCAGACCGGCCGGCCGCCGTCATGGTGCAGCAGCCCGCTGTCGGCGGCCAGCGTGCTCAGGCGTTCCTCGGCGTCCGTGGCACCGCTGAGCGCGGCGGCCAGATCCGCGCAGACGGCGTCGACGATCGCCGCTCGGCGCAGCAACTCCCGGTCCCCCGGCGCCAACCCGGCCAACGGCTCCGCCCGCAGATATCCCGCGATCTCCGGCTGGTCGGCGCCGAGTTCACTGATCCACCGCTCCGGGTCCGGTCGCTCGCGCAGGGCGAGTGCGGCGATCCGCAGCACGGCCGCCCAGCCCCCGGTCCGCTGCCGCAGCCGGGCCACGGCGGCGGCCGGTACCGCCACCCCGTGCGCGGTGAGCAGGTCGGCGATCTCCTCGCCGGTGAAAGCCAGGTCGTCCGGACCGATCTCGGTCAGTTCCCCGGCCAGCCGCAACCGGTGCACCGCCAGCGGCGGACCGCTCCGCCCGGCCGCCACCAGCCGCAGCCGCTGCGCACTGTGGCGCAGCAGGAACTCCAGACCGGCCAGCGCCGCCGGTTCGGTGATCCGGTGCAGATCGTCCACGATCAGCACCACCGACCGGTCCCGGGCGGCCAGGGCGGCGGCGAGGATCTCCAACTCGTCCGGGCGCGGCGTCCGGTCCGGCAGCGGCGTTTCCGCCGGATCCACGACGGAACGCAGCGCGGCACCGAGGTACGACCAGAGGCGGTCCGGGTCGTCACCCGCCTCGACCGACACCCAGGCCGGCATCGGGGCGCCCGGGTCAGCCTCCTGCCGGGTCCGCCGCCAGGTGGCCAGCAGCGTGGTCTTGCCCCAGCCGGCGGGTGCCCGGAGCAGGGTGACCGGGCGGCTCACCGCGTCGTCGAGCAACCGGGCCAGCCGGGGTCGCAGGACCATCGGTTCTCCCGGCACGGCGGGTGCCAGCCGGGAGGCCAGCAGGGGTGGGCCGCCCGGTGCTCGGACCGCCGTGTCGACCCGGACGGTGCTGCGGTCATCCGGCATCCGGCCCACCCCCACGGACGCGTGTTTCCTCCCCCGGTCCTGCGGCGGGCGGTTACCCGACAGGCGTCGGTTCACCCCTTCCGGGGGAACCGGGTTCACCCGGGACGTGGCGACACTGGCGATGAGCTGGGCGGACGCGCCGCGGATCCCACCGGATCAACCGCCGACGCCGCCCGGCGCGACGGCACGGCACGGCCGCAGGCGGGAGTCGGAGGTACGAGTGGGACGGGTGGGGACAGTTGTCGCGGTGGCCGGCGCTCTCGGCGTGGCGGCGGCCCGGGCCGCGCGTACCGCCGTCACCCGGCAGCGGGTCCGGCCCGCCCGGCACTCGGCAGGCTGGCAGGTGGTGACGATCGACCGGCCACCGGAGCAGGTGCTGCCCGCCGCGGTCTGGCCGGAGCCGCTGCGCCGCCTCGACGGTGCCGTGGAGGTCGCGGTGCGGCGGGCGCCGGGCGGCCGGGGCACCGAACTGGCGGCTCGACCACGGCCGCACGCCGCCTGGCCCGGGCTCGCCGCGCACCTGGTGGGCGACGATCCCGGCCTGCTGGTACGGCGGATGTTGTGGCAGGTCAAGCAGCTCGCCGAGACCGGTGAGGTGCTGCGTCCCGACCGGATGCCCGGCGAGCGCGGGCCCGTGGTGCCGGTCGGCGCCTTTCCACCGCCGACGGACGGGCGGTCACGGTGAGAGCGCTGTGCTGGACCACCGACAGCGGGTTGGCCGTACGCCAGGTCCCTGATCCGGAGTTGCGCAACGACCACGACGTGATCGTCCGGGTGCGGCGCAGCGCCACCTGTGGCGCCGACCTGCCGCTGCTCACCGGCCAGGCGCCCGGTCTGGCCGCCGGCGACGTGCTCGGCCACGAGTTCCTCGGCGACGTGGTCGAGGTGGGTGCCGCGGTACGCCGGCACCGGATCGGCGACCGGGTGGTGGTCTGCGCGTCGGTGGCCTGTGGTGCCTGCTGGTACTGCCGGCAAGGGCTGCCGTCCTGCTGCGACAACGGCAGCACCGATCCGAGCACGAGCGAGGCGGAGTGGGGTCATCCGGTGGCGGGCTGTTTCGGCCAGCCCCGCGCCGCGGGTGGCTTCGCCGGCAGCCATGCCGAGTACGTACGGGTGCCCTACGCCGATGTCGGAGCGTTCCCGGTGCCGGAGTCCGTCGGTGACGACCGGGCCCTGTTCGCCTCGGACTCCGCACCGGCCGGCTGGTTGGGCGCCGAGGCGGGCGAGGTGCGGCCCGGTGACGTGGTGGCGGTGTGGGGAGCGGGCGCGGTCGGTCAGCTCGCCGCCCGGGCAGCCTGGCTGCTGGGCGCCGAGCGGGTGGTCGTCGTGGACCGGCACCCCGCGCGGCTGCTGATGGCGCGGCAGCATGTCGACGCCGAGACCATCGACCGGCGCAACGCCGATGTCACGGCACAGCTGCGGGAGCTCAGCGGTGGCCGCGGGCCGGACGTGTGCGTCGAGGCGGTCGGCGGTCCCGCGGGGGAACACCGGTCGCTCGCCGACCGGTTCACCGGCCGCGCCCGGCTGCCGGAAGCGGTCCGGGAGGCGGTGCACGCCTGCCGCAAGGGTGGCCGGGTCGTCGTGCTCAACGGTGGCGTCCGCCACGTCGACGCGTTCCCGGCCGGCACCGTGGTGCGCAAGGCGCTGGCCGTGCGTGGCGGACGCCAGCACGGCCAGCGGCACATCCCGATGCTGCTGGACCGGATGGCCCGCGACGAGCTGCGTACCGAGTACCTGGCCACGCACCATTTCCCGCTGGACCGGGCCGCCGAGGGATACGCCCTGTTCCGGGACCGGCCGCAGGAGTGCGTGCGCGCGGTGTTCACCCCGCACTGACCGGCGACGGGCGGACCGACGCCGACGATGGCATGATCGCGGGATGGCTGCCCAACGGTCGTACGACGTGGTGCTGTTCGGGGCGACCGGGTTCACCGGCGGGCTCACCGCACGCTACCTGGCCCGGCACGCGCCGCCGGGATTGCGCTGGGCGATCGCCGGGCGCAACCCCGGCAAGCTGGCCGCGGTCCGGGACCAGCTGGCCACGATCGATCCGTCGCTGGCCGGGTTGCCGCTGCTCACCGCCGACGTCACCGACCCCGCCTCGCTGCGTGCCGTGGCCACCGACGCCCGGGTGGTGGCCAGCACCGTCGGCCCGTACGTCCAGCACGGTGAACCGCTGGTGGCCGCCTGCGCCGCCGCCGGCACCGACTACCTCGACATCACCGGCGAACCGGAGTTCGTCGACCGGATGTACCTGCGCCACCACGCCGAGGCGGTACGCACCGGCGCTCGGCTGGTGCACGCCTGCGGCTTCGACTCGATCCCGCACGACCTCGGTGTCTGGTTCACCGTCAAGCAGCTCCCCGCCGACGCCGCGATCACCGTGGACGGGTACGTACGTGCCGGCGGGCGGTTCTCCGCCGGTACGTACCACTCGGCGCTGACCGCCTTCTCCCGTACCGCCGAGGCGTCGCGGGCGGCCCGCGAACGCCGCGCGGCCGAGCCTCGCCCCACCGACCGCCGGGTCCGGGCCGTGCCGGGGCGGCTGGCCCGTTCGCGGGACCTACCGGTCTGGGCGGTGCCGCTGCCGACGATCGACCCGCAGGTGGTCCGCCGCTCGGCGGCGGCCCGCCCCGAGTACGGTCCGGATTTTCGCTACCGGCACTTCGCCGCGGTGCGGCGGCTGCCGACGGTGCTGGCCGCCGGCGCGGGGCTCGGTGCCGTGGTCGGGCTGGTGAAGCTGCCGCCGACCCGACGCTGGCTGCTCGGTCGGCTCGCCTCCGGGCAGGGTCCGAGCGCCGAGCAGCGGGCGAGGTCGTGGTTCACGGTGCGGTTCGTCGGCGTCGGCGGCGGCCGACGCGTGGTGACGGAGGTGACCGGCGGTGACCCCGGCTACGACGAGACGGCGAAGATGCTCGCCGAGTCGGCGCTCTGCCTGGCCGGCGACGACCTGCCGGCCACCGCCGGTCAGGTCACGCCGGTCACCGCGATGGGCGACGCGCTGCTGCACCGACTCACCGCCGCCGGCATCACCTTCCGGACGTTGGCGCAAGGAACGGCGCCTTCCTGACCTCCCGCCGGTCGGGCTTGACCCTCGACCAGGTCGAGGGGGCAGGATCGGGTCGTGGACAGTGACCTGCGCAGCATCGGAGAGCTGGCCCGGGCCAGCGGGCTGACGGTGAGCGCACTGCGGTTCTACGACGCCGCCGGGGTGCTGGTTCCGGCCCGGGTCGATCCGGTCACCGGGTACCGCTGGTACGCCGACGCCCAGGTGGCACCGGCCCGACTGGTGGCTGGGCTGCGTCGGATCGGCCTGCCGGTCGCCGAGATCGCCCGGGCGGTACGCGCGGAACCTCCGGTGGTGCACCGCCTGCTCGATTCGCACCTCGGGCGGCTGGCGGACGGGCTGGCCGAGGCGCGTGCCGAGGCCGCCCGGATCCGTCGCCTGCTCGCCGCCGACGCCCCGCCGGTCACCCGGCTCGTCCTGGCCGGGCCGGAGCTGTCCGCCGCCGTGGACGCCGTCCGGTTCGCGGTCGGCACCGACCCGGCGCTGCCGGGGCTGGCCGGTGTGCTGCTCGACGTGACCGACGAGGGTGTCCGGCTGGTGGCGACCGACCGGCACCGGATGGCGGTGGCGACGGCCGGTGCGGCGGTGCGCGGTCCGGCGGTGCGGGCGCTGCTGCCGGTGGCCGCCGTCGACCGGTTGCGCCGGCTGTCCGGCGAGGCGGCCACCGGCGAGGTACGGCTGACGCTGGTCGGCCGGCAGGTCGTCGCCGACGTCGCCAGGCGTCGGTTGCGGGTGACGACCCTGCCGTACGACTTTCCCGACTACCACGCCCTGCTGCCGGGGACGACGGGTGCGCCGGCCCGCCGGGTGCCGGTCGACGCGCCGTGGCTGGTCGCCGCGCTACGCTCCGGCGCCCCCACGGTGACCCGTGAACACGCGGGCGGTCCGCTGCCGGTGACCGTGCTGGGGCTGGGTGGCCGGGACCCGCTACGCCTGCTCGGCCCGGACGAACTGGCCGACAGCGGGACCGGTCGGGCCGAGGTCGAGCTGCGGGTCGGCGTCAACGGGGAGTACCTGCTCGACGCCCTGCACGCGGCGGGTGGCCCGCGCCTGGTGCTGGAACTGGACGGCCCGGTCACCCCGCTGGCCATCCGCCGCCCCGACGATCCGGCCGCCTTCTCCGTCCTGATGCCGATCCGGCTCTGACCGCCGGAACCGGGGTGGCGGGTGCGGGAGGCGGGGCGATTCGGGCGCGACGGTAGCATCTGTTGGTCCACCCGAGCCCGGACGGAGGCGTACGGAGCAGCATGCTCGACATGGAGTTGATCCGGAAGGATCGCGACGCGGTGGCGGCCGCGCTGGCGAAGCGGCTGGACGCCGCCGAGGTCGACCGGGCGCTGGACGACATCCAGCAGCTCGACCGGGAGCGCCGCCGGCTGATCACGGAGATCGACGGGGAACGCCAGCGCCGCAAGGCCGAGGCCCGGGCGTACGCGCAGGCGAAACGGGCCGGTGTCGAGCCGCAGGTCACCTCGGAGGCCGGTCGGAAGCAGGTCGCCGAACTCGAGGCGGAACTCGACGAGGTGCAGGCGCGGCTGCGCACCACCATGAGCGAGCTGCCCAACCTGCCCGCTGAGGACGTGGTGCCCGGCGGCAAGGAGGCCAACCGGGTGGTGAAGACCTTCGGTGCGCCACCGGCCATCGAGAAGGTCCGTGACCATGTCGAGTTGAGCCGGATGCTGGGTCTGGTCGACCACGAACGCGGGGTCAAGCTCGGCGGCTCCGGCTTCTGGATGTACACCGGGCTGGGTGCCCGGCTGGAGTGGGCGCTGATCAACTGGCTGATCGAGCGGAACATCGAGGCCGGGTACGAGTTCCTCCTGCCACCGCACCTGCTGTTGGACAGCGCCGGTTTCGCCGCCGGCCAGTTCCCCAAGTTCTACGACGACGTCTACCACCTGGACAAGCAGTCCGCGCCGCGCGGGCAGTTCCTGCTGCCGACGGCGGAGACGGCGATCCTCGGTGCGTACCAGGACGAGATCCTGGAGACCGCGAAGCTGCCGCTGAAGGTGTTCGCGTACACCCCGTGCTACCGGCGCGAGGCGGCCGGCTCGCACTCCGACGAGCGGGGCACCGTACGGGGCCACCAGTTCAACAAGGTGGAGATCTTCCAGTTCACCCTGCCCGAGCAGGCCGACGCGGCGCTGGAGCAGATGGTCAGCCACGCGGAGAGCCTGGTCGAAGGGCTGGGCCTGCACTACCAGCGCAGCCTGCTCGCGGCCGGCGATTCCAGCGCCTCGATGCGCAAGACGCTGGACATCGAGGTGTGGATGCCGAGCACCGGTAAGTACAAGGAGGTCTCGTCGGTCTCCTGGGGCGGTGACTACCAGGCCCGCCGGGCGGCGATCCGCTACCGCGAGCCGGGGGGCAAGCAGACCCGCTTCGTGCACACCCTCAACGGCTCGGCCCTGGCCACCAGCCGCCTCCTCCCGGCCATCCTGGAACAGTTCCAGCAGCCCGACGGCTCGGTCCTGGTCCCCGAAGTCCTCCGCCCCCGCCTCAACACCGACCACCTGACCCCCCGCTGACCCCACCCCACCCCACCCCACCCCACCCCACCCGCTCACCCACCCACTCGTGTTGATCATGAGGTTAGCGGCAGCCCTGGAGATCAACAGTGCCGCTAACCTCATGATCAACGAGGCGGTGGGTGGGGCGGGATGGGGTGCTGTCAGGGGGTGGCTAGGGCGGTTACGCGGCGGGTCAGGTCCTCGCCGTCCAGCCAGCCCTGGTGGATGATCCGGCCGTCGCGGTCGATGATGACGAAGGTGCTCTGCTCGACGACCTCGAAGCGGCGCCAGATCGCTCCCGCACGGTCCTCGATCTGTGGCATCGGGCCCAGTTCGAACTCGGTGACGAAGTCGGTCATCGCCTTGCGTTCGCCGAGCCCCGCGACACCGATGATCGGCACGGTCTCCCGGAAACCGGGCTCGATCTCGGCGATCGTCCACGCCTGGCTGGCGCAGGTGGCACACCAGGGTGCCCAGAACCAGAGCACCACCGGTCGGCCGGCCAGGGTGGCGGCGTCGAAGGCCGCGCCGTCCAGGGTGGTGCCGGTGAACCGCAGGGTGTCCGGCACCGGCACGGTCGGCCCGGTCGTCGGGGACGCGGTGTCGACGGCGGTGGGCGGCGGGCCACCGGCCGGCGGGGCCGCCTCGGCGCCCGGACCGGCACCACATCCGGCGGTGGCCAGCACGGCGGCGAGCAGGGCGGCGGTGACCGCCCCGGTGAACCGTCCCGTCGGTGGAAGCGACCCCATCGGCGTCTCCTTCGATCCGCTCACCCGTCAGCCGGCAGCGGAGCCGCGACGGTCGGTGCGCTCAGGCATCGGTCAGCCGCAGGGCCAGCGCCGGGCAGACCTTCACCGCCTTCACCGCACCCTCCCGCAACCAGGTCGGTACGGGGGTGGGCGGGAACGCGGGGTATCCGTTCTGGTCGAGCCGGATGAAGTCCGGCACCACGTGGGCGCAAAGGCCGTGCCCGTCACAGCGGGACCAGTCCAGGACCAGCTTCTGCGGGTCGGGGTCCGGAGCGCCGGGCAGGCCCATCATGCCCTTGACCCGCCGACCGCAGCCCTCGCCGGTGGTGTGCTTCTTCAGGTCGTCGGCGAAGACCTCCATCGCCGAGAGCGCGAACCGGGACGTACCGTCGGGGTGGCTGCACGCGCCACGGCCCTTGACGTCGCCGGCGGCGGCCCGGACGACCTCCACCGGCGCGCTGCCGGAAACCGCCAGGTCGACGGCGCGGGCCAGGTCGGGCAGCCCGCGCTTGCACGGGCCGCACTGCCCGGCGGACTCCCCGGCGAGGTAACGCACCACCTGCGCCGCCTCGCCCAGTGGGCAGGTGTCGTCGCTGAGCGGGACGATGATGCCGGCGCCGAGCGTGCCACCGACCGCGGCGAGGCCCTTGCGGGAGACCTCGGCCCGCTCGGCCGCCTCCCTGGTGATCCACTTGCCGTGGTAGCCGCCCATCAGGATGCCGGGGCCGTCCGGCACCTCGCACAGTTCGAGGATCTCGGCCAGCGGGGTGCCGGCCGCGCACTCCACCACCGCGTGGCGGTTCGCCGCGCCGGTGACGCTGAGCAGCACGGTGCCGGGTTCGTCGTCGGTGCCGAGCGCCGCGTACTCGTACGGGCCGAGTCGGGCGGCGATCGCCACCTGGGCGTACGTCTCGGCGTTCGACAGCAGGGTCGGCAGCCCGCCGACACCGGATTCGCTGGCCCGCTTCTTGGTGCCGGGCGGGATGTGCGGCAGCCCGTTGATCCCGTTCACCAGCGCGCCGCCCTCACCGCTGATGAACCGGTGCGGCACCGTCACGACGCTCGTCGGCACCGGCATCCGGCGCTCGTCCAGAGCCTCCATCAGGGACTCCCGGCCGACCATGTCGTCGGCCACACAGAGCACGATCTCCTCCGCGTCGAGCGCGAACGCGGCGAGCGCGGCACCGTCGAGGATCAGGTGCGGCGCCCGGGTGAGCAGGACCTTGTCCTTCCAACTGGCCGGCTCGCCCTCGGTGGCGTTGACCACCACCACGGGCGGCAGATCCTGGCGTTCACAGGACTCCAACACCGCCCGCAGCTTGCGCGCGAACGGGAAGCCGGCCCCGCCCTTGCCCTTGAGCTGGATGCCCTCGGCCAGCCGCAGCAGGTTGGACGGCTCCATCGGGCTGATCGGGCCGTGCACCATCTCGTGGGCGCGCAGGTCGAGCCGGCCGAACTCGGCGAACCCCGCGGTGAGCCGGGGCTCACCGACGGCGGCCACCGGGGGAACGGTGGTCCGCGTCGTCACTTGGCCTCGCCCCGCAGCCCGGCCCAGTACGCGCCGTCCACCGAGTCCGGATCCGCCCGCCGGCGCCGCCGACTCTCCGCCGAGGAGGCTCGGCGGGCCCGCCGGGAGGCGAGGTCGACCAGGGTCGGGGTGTCGTCGTCGGCCACGTCGTCCGGGGCGTACCGGGCCGGCGGACGCCAGTAGTCGGTCTCCGCCTCCGGCAGGTCGTCCTCGGCGCTGTGCCGCCCACCGCCGCTGCGCGGCTCGGCGGAGATCGGCGAGCCGGAGATGGGTGCACCGGAGATCGGGCCGGCCGAGATCGGGTTGCTCGACTCCCACCGCCGAGGGCTGTCCCACGGCTCCTCCGGCTCGTCGACCATGCGCTGCGGCGGGGCCGAGTACCGGCTGTCGGTCCGGGACCGGCGTGAACGGCCGTACTCCTCCTCGTCGTCGGAGTCGCGGCGGCGGCGCACCGGCTCCTCGTACTCGTACTCCACCAGGTCCTCGTCGCGGCGGGCCGCACGACGGCCCACCGGCTCGCGCTCCACCTCGCGCCGCGACCGGCGGCCGGTCGGTTCCTCGTCGCGCCGGGACCGGCGGACCACCGGCTCCAGGTCCTCCTCCACCCGCGCCGCTCGCCGCCCGGTGGTCTCCAGATCCTCGTCACGGCGGGCGGAACGCCGGCCGGTCGGCTCGGCATCGCGGCGCCGACGTGCCACCGGTTCCAGCACCTCGGTCTCGCGGCGCACGACCCGCTCCAGTTCCTCCTCCTCGCGGCGCGAGGCGCGCCGGACGACCGGCTCGAACTCCTCGTCGCGACGGTCCCGGCCGGACCGGACCGGCTCCCGCAAGGTGCCCGGCTCGGGGACCACCGGCACGGTGAACCGTTCCGGGTCGTTACGCCGGATGGTGGGGCTGGCCCAGGTGCCGGAGGTGCTGTCGGCCCAGCTGGTGTCGCGACGGACCCGCTTCTCCCGGCCGTCGTCGGCTTCCTCGCGCCGGCCGGTCAGGGTGCCCAGCAGGGACTTGCCCCGGGTCTCCTCGGTGGACTTGGCCCCGCTCATCACCTCGTTCAGCACCGCGGCCTGCTGTTGCTCACGGCTGCGCCGTTGCAGGGTGACCGAAAGGCGGACCATCAGGGCGATCACCACCAGCAGTACGCAGGCGAAGTAGCTCAGGCCCACCCAGGTGGCCGGCGGACGGCCGGCGAGCAGGCCGTGGAAGATGGCGAACGGCCAGGACACGTACGCCATGGAGTGCAGGGCACGCCACACCCACTTCGGGCCGACATCGGCGAACCGGGCCCGGATGATGCCGGTCCAGAGCACACCCACCATGAGCAGCGCGGCGATGGTACCCAGTCCGACATAGAGGCCCCGGCCACCGACGAACGGCACCGCGGCGTCGGTCATCCCCGCCCGGCCGCTGGCGATCTTCGTGATGACGTGGAAGGCCAGCCCGGCCACGCCGAGGATGCCGGTCGCCCGGTGCGCGGACTGCAACAGCACCCGGTGCCGGATGAGCAGCACCAGCCGGTCGGTGGCGAGCAGCCCCATCATCACCGTGAGGCTCAGCGCGACAAGCGCGATCACGCCGGCGAAGAACTCGGTGAAGAAGAAGCCCATCGCGTACATCTTCTGGCCCGCGCCGGTGAGCATCGTCAACGCCCACAGCGCGGCGAGCCCGGACGCGGAGAGCGCCATGATCTGGCCGCGGGACCGGACGCGGATCCCTCGACTGCTGCTGCTGGTACGTACGGCAGCTGCCTTCTCGTTCTGCGTAGCCCGGACCATCTGCTCCTCGATCGTCTCGCGGCGGCACACCGCCGGCCGACCTGTTCCCCACTCCAGTACGCAGCGCGGCTCCGGTCGGATCAGTGTCGTAAGAAAAAATCTCGTCGAGTTGTCGAACCGCCCCGCCGCCCGGCGCGTATAACGGCCCCGCCGTCGACCGTCCACACCAGCGCATTGACAGGCATTGAAATCGACTTGTAACCTTTCTGAAATTTTCAGTCCCGGTTGCAAGGTCCGGGCAACCCGCACCACCTCCCCCGTCCCCCGGCACCCCTGGAGCACCCGATGCATCGACGTCGACTCCGCCCGGCGATCGTCGCCCTCGCCCTGATCGCCGGCCTCCTCGCCCCCGGCGTGGTGACCGCACCCCCGGCCGTCGCCGCCCCGAGCGGAGGCAAGAAGGTCATCGCCAACCTCTTCGAGTGGAACTGGCCCTCCGTCGCCAGCGAGTGCGCCAGCACCCTCGGCCCGAAGGGCTACGGCTTCGTCCAGGTCTCACCACCGCAGGAGCACGTACGCGGCAACCAGTGGTGGGTGGCCTACCAGCCGGTCAGCTACCGGATCGAATCCCGCAAGGGCACCCGCGCGCAGTTCAAGTCCATGGTCGACGCCTGCCATGCGGCCGGCGTGAAGGTGATCGTCGACGCGGTCGTCAACCACATGTCCGGCCAGACGAACGGCGGCACCGGCTGGGCCGGCTCGACCTACCAGCACCACGTCTACCCCGGCATCTACCAGTCGCAGGACTTCCACTACTGCGGGCGCAACGGCAACAACGACATCGTCAACTACAACGACCGCTACGAAGTGCAGAACTGCGAGCTGGTCAACCTCTCCGACCTGAAGACGGAGTCCGACTACGTCCGCTCCCGGCTGGCCGCGTACCTCAACGACCTGCTGTCGCTCGGAGTGGACGGATTCCGGCTGGACGCCAGCAAGCACATGCCGGCGGCCGACATCGCCAACATCCGTAGCCGGCTCAACCGGTCGGCGTACATCGTGCAGGAGGTCATCTACGGCGCGGGCGAGCCGATCACGCCGAACGAGTACACCGGCAACGGTGACGTGCACGAGTTCCGCTACGGCAAGGACCTGGCCCGGGTGTTCCGCTCCGAGCGGCTGGCGTACCTGCGCAACTTCGGCGAGGGCTGGGGACACCTGCCCAGCGGCGTCTCCTCGGTCTTCGTGGACAACCACGACACCCAGCGCGACGACGGTGGTGTGCTCACCTACCGCGACCGGGGGATCTACGCCCTCGCGAACGCCTTCATGCTGGCCTGGCCGTACGGCTCCCCGACGGTGATGTCGAGCTACACCTTCAGCAGCCGAGACGCCGGCCCGCCCTCGGACGGCAGCAACAAGACGCTCAACACGGTCTGCTACTCCGGCTGGGAGTGTGAGCACCGCTGGCCGGTGATCGCGAACATGGTCGGCTTCCGCAACGCCACCGAGGGCACCGGGGTCAGCAACTGGTACGACAACGGCAACAATCACATCGCCTTCAGCCGCACCGGCCGGGGCTACCTCACCATCAACGACGAGGGCTCCGCGATCAACGGCCGCTCCTACTACACCGGGCTGCCCGCCGGCCGCTACTGCGACATCATCCACGGCACCTTCACCAACGGCACCTGCTCCGGCCCGGTCATCACCGTCGACGCCAACGGCTGGTTCGCCG
Source organism: Micromonospora palythoicola (assembly GCF_036689795.1). Classification (NCBI taxonomy): domain Bacteria; kingdom Bacillati; phylum Actinomycetota; class Actinomycetes; order Micromonosporales; family Micromonosporaceae; genus Micromonospora; species Micromonospora palythoicola. Next base: position 14,870 of record NZ_JBAGKI010000042.1, read on the forward strand.
CCAACATCCCCGCCCACGACGCCATAGCCCTCCACCTCAACGCCCGCCTCCCCTAACCAGCACCCCCTCCCCACCCCTCCCCCGCCGCCGCCCTCCCCGCCGCCGCCCTCCCCGCCGCGACCCGCCGCGACCCGCCGCGACCCGCCGCGACCGCCGGGACCCGCCGCGTTGATCAAGAAGTTTTGGTCGCCCCGCCCGCGGATCCAGACGCGAACTTCTTGATCAACAGGCCCACAGCCGGCGGGTGGGGTGGTGGCGGGGTTGGGGTTTTGGGGTTGTTTGGGGGCTTTGGAGGGTAGGGTGAGATGGTGGGAGTTTTGGGAGTTTTGGGAGTTTTGGGGGTTTTGGGGTCGCGGGGGCGGCGGGGGGTCGCTGTCGGGGTGGGCGTGGCGGTGCTGATGGGTGGGGCCGCGTACACCGGGTGGGCGCTGACGCCGACGCCCGGGGCGGCGCCGGTCGCCGGGCCCACCGCCGGGGCGGTGCTGCCGACCGCGGAGGTGCCGCCGTCCGCCGACGCCGAGCGGGTGCCGCCCGCCGCACCGGCTCCGGACGGGCTGCCGGAGATCGACTACGACCCGGCCCCCGCCGGTTTCCCCGACGACCCGGACGCCCTCGACGCCACACCGCTGACCCGGGGCCTGCACCCGACCCGCAAGCTCGCCGCGTACGACGCGCCCGGTGGGCGGCCGCTGGCGTTCCTGATGCCGACGATCAGCGAGGTGGAACTCACCGTGCCGATCGCCCGCCGCGAGTCCGGCTGGACAGCGGTGCTGCTGCCCTCGGCCAACCGCAAACTTGCCTGGCTACCACCCGGCGGCTTCCGTACCGTCGCGCTGCGCGACCAGATCGTGGTGGAACGGACCCCGTTCCGGCTGACCTGGTACCGCGACGGCACCGCGCAACGATCCTGGCCGGTCAGCCTCGGCCAACGCGGCCAGGAAACCCCGCTCGGCCGGACCTTCGTGCTGGGCCGCACCCCACCACCGGAGTCGGTCTACGGCGGCGTGGACATCTACGCTCTCGGCTCGATCCCCGACGACCTGGACTCGGTGCCGGCCGGGCTGCGCGGCGCGCACATCGGCATCCACACCTGGTACCACGACGGTGAGCTGGGCCGGCAGACCACGAACGGCTGCATCCGGTTGACCGCCAGCGGCCAGCGCCTGCTGCTGGAGAAGGTGCGTCCGGGCACGCCGGTGGTGGTCGTCGACGAACTGCCCGCCCCACCCGCCACCGCCTGAGCCGACCTGGTCGGCGCTCCGGCGAGGTCCACGAGCACCGCCGCACCAGAGTCAGTAGCCGGCAACCGACGTCCGGTCGTGCGGTCGCGGCGGTTGACGCGGCAACCCGCCGGTTGACGGGACCAACCGTCGCCAGAGGAACTCCAATGACAACGCCTCGATGAACGCGCGCTGCTCGTTGTTCGCCGCCGCGCCGTGCCCGCCCTCGACGTTCTCGTAGTAGGCCACGTCGTGACCGTGCTCACGCAGCCGGGCGGTCATCTTCCGGGCGTGTCCGGGATGCACCCGGTCGTCTCGGGTGGAGGTGATGAACAGGACCGGCGGGTACCGCACCTCGCGTCGCACGTTGTGGTAGGGCGAGTACTCCCGCAGGTAGGCCCAGTCCTCCGGAACGTCCGGGTCGCCGTACTCGGCGATCCACGAAGCGCCGGCCAGCAACCGGTGATAGCGCCGCATGTCCAGCAGTGGAACGTTCGCGACCACGGCCCCGACGAGCGACGGGTATCGGGTCAGCATCGCCCCCATCAGCAGACCACCGTTGCTGCCGCCCTCGACCCCCAGCATGGCCGGCGTCGTGATGCCCCGGCTCACCAGGTCGGTGGCCACGGCCGCGAAGTCCTCGAAGGCGCGGGGCCGGTCGGCTCGCAGCGCGGCCCGGTGCCACCGCGGGCCGTACTCCCCGCCCCCGCGAATGTTCGCCACCACGTAGGTGCCGCCGCGAGCCAGCCAACCCCGCCCGACGACGCCGTCGTAGCCGGGGGTCAGGGACACCTCGAACCCGCCGTACCCGTGCAGCAGCGTCGGCCCGGCGGGCGTGGCCGGGTCCCCGACCACGAAGTACGGCACCCGGGTGGCGTCGGCGGAGGTGGCGAAGAACTGGCGTACCGCCAAGCCGTCGGTGTCGAAGAACGCCGGCGCCCGCTTCAGCGTCTCGACGCTGCCACCGACCTGCCCGAGGCGCAGCGTGGCCGGTTGGAGGAAGGCCTCCGAGGCGACCAGGTAGGCGTTGCCCGACTCGGGGTCGGTCTCGACAAGGCAGCCCTCCTCGTCCGGCGGCACTCCCGGCAGCGGTTCGCGCCGCCAGCCGTCCTCGCCGGGGGTGAGGATCTCCAGCCGACTGTGTACGTCGGTGAGCGTGGTCAGGATCAGGTGGTCACGGGTCCAGGCGAAGCCGCCGAGTGAGGTGTGCTCGTCGGGTCGGAACAGCACCGTCAGCTGCCGGCTGCCGGCAAGGAACGCGTCGAAGCGGATCGCCAGCAGGGTACCCGGCGGGTGGGTCGACTGACCCAGCGTCCACGGCGTGCGCGGCCAGACCAGCAACCATTCCCGGTGTACATCCCAGCCGGCGTCCTCGGGGACCGGGATCCGGACCCGCTCCCCCGACCCGGTCAGCAGGTAGCTCTCCGCCCGGTAGAAGTCGAGGCTGCGACCCACGAAGTCCCGCTCGAAACCGGGCGTCGGGTCATGCCAGCCGTGCGCGCCGACGTCCTCGGTGGCCGCCTGGTAGACCAGCTCGGCCTCGGCCAGTGGGGTGCCGCGCCGCCACCGCCGGATGGTGCGGGGATAGCCGGAGTCGGTCAACGAGCCCGGCCCGAGGTCGGTGCCGACGAAGATCTGGTCCGCGTCGATCCAGCTCACGTCGGTCTTGGCCTCGTCGATGGTGAACCCACCGTCCACGAACGCCCGGTCGACCAGGTCGTACTCGCGCACCACCACCGCGTCCGCGCCACCCCGGGACAGACTGACCAGGCAGCGCCGGTGCTGCGGCGGCAGCGTCCGCGCACCACCCCAGACCCAGTTCTCGCCCTCCCGGTCGGCAAGCGCGTCCAGGTCGAGCAGGACGTCCCAGTCCGGCTCGACCCGGCGGTACTGGTCGAGCGTGGTACGTCGCCACAGCCCGCGTGGATGGGCGGCGTCGCGCCAGAGGTCGTAGTAGTAGCCGTCGCCGCGCCAGGCCGGATAAGGGATGCGGTCGTCCGCGTCGAGCACCTGCCGGATCTCGGCCTGCCGGGCGGCGAACGCCGGGCCGCCGGTCAACGCCGCGACGGTCTCGGCGTTGCGGTCCCGGATCCATGTCGCGGCCTCCCGGCCGTCCAGGTCCTCCAACCAGAGGTACGGGTCGTCACTGTCGTCGGTCGAGATCGCCACCCTCGAACTATCGCCGACGTACCTTTCGGCACCGGACTCGGCTGCTGTCGACATGGCGACTCCCATGGCGGTGTCGCCCGCTGCCACGCGCTGAGCTTCCCGAGCTTCCCCGGCCAGGTATCACCGGCCAGCCCACCACCTGGGTCGTGCCGCCCGGCACCGCAGACTGATCGACCCAGCCGCCTGCCGAGGCAGCCACCCGCTCACGGCACGGAAAATGGACGATGCAGCGAATCGGTGACGTCCGGCCCTGGCATGGGCACGGGCTGCCGGGGTATGACCGAGACATGAGGGCGAGTTTCCGGCTCGGCCGGATCGCGGGTGTACCGGTCGGGGTCAACTGGAGTGTCCTGGTCATCTTCGCGCTGATCTGGTGGGGGCTGTCGGCCAACCTGTTCCCCGAGTCGTACCCGGACCGGTCCGTGGTCGCGTACCTGTTGGCCGGGCTGACCGCCGCGGTGGTCTTCTTCCTCGGCCTGCTCGCCCACGAGGTGTCCCACGCGGTGGTGGCCAAACGCAACGGCCTGGGCGTGCAGGGGATCACCCTGTGGCTGTTCGGCGGGGTCGCCGAGTTGCGCGGCGAGGCCCGATCTCCCGGTGCCGAGCTGCGCATCTCCGGAATCGGACCGCTGGTCAGTCTGATCATCGGCGTCTTCTTCGGTGCCGTCGCGACGCTGCTCGCGCTGGCCGGGGTGCAGGGGTTGCTGCTGGGCGTGATGGCCTGGCTCGGCGGCATCAACCTGCTGCTGGCCGTGTTCAACATCCTGCCGGCGGCACCGCTGGACGGCGGGCGGCTGCTGCGGGCAGCGGTGTGGAAGGCCACCGGCGACCGGACCCGCGCCACGGTGGTGGCGGCCCGGGCCGGTTGGATCCTCGGTCTGGCGCTCATCGGGTTCGGGCTGTGGCGGTTCCTCACCGGCACCGGTGTCGGCGGGTTGTGGCTGGCCTTGATCGGCTGGTTCCTGATCGGCGCGGCCACCATGGAGGAGCGGCAGGCCCGGGTGGGCGACGCGCTGCGTGGCATCCGGGTCGCCGACGTGATGACCCCGCAGCCGCAGACCGCGTCGGGCGAGCTGACGGTGGCCGACTTCGTGGACAACTACCTCTTCGCGTACCGGCACACGGCGCTGCCGCTGATCGAGGACGGCCGGCCGGTCGGGCTGGTCACCCTCGACCGGGTACGCGGCGTGCCGTCCGGCGAGCGGGGCAGCACCACCCTGGCGGCGGTGGCGTGCCGCGCCGACGACCTGGTGCTCGCCTCCCCCGACGAGCCGCTCACCGACCTGCTGCCCCGGCTCAGCGAGTGCGCCGACGGCCGGGCGCTGGTGGTCACCGACGGCCGCCTGGTCGGCATCGTCTCCCCCAGCGACATCAGCCGCGCCGTGCAGCGCAGCAGCATGCGCGACCAGCTCACCACCGGCCGCTGACCGCCGGCTGCCGCTGGCTCAGTCGAGATGGTCGGCCGGCGCGGTCTGCAACAACCAGGCCAGCGGCATGCGGGCCTGCTCGACGTACCGCCCGTCGCCGCCGAGTTCGTGCAACGTGACCGTCTGCGCGCCGTCCCGGTCCACGACCCAGTACCGGGGGATGCCGGCCCGGGCGTACTCGCGCACCTTCGTCACCGAGTCCATCGCCTCGGAGCCGGGCGACACGATCTCGATCACGAGCGCGACGTCCGCCACCGCCGACCACACGCCGCGCCGGGGAGGTTTGCGCCAGACGCTGAGGTCCGGAATCCGGCCACCGTTGCCGTCCGGCCCGGGGATGCGTACACCGACCGCCTGGAGCACCTGTTCCGCAGGCCAGCCCGCCATGATCAGCCAGGCGAACAGTCGGCTCGCGATCGTCGCGTGCTCCGAGTCGGGCGGCGGCATGACCGACAGGACCCCCTCGGGGCTGGTCTCGTAACGATGACCGTTCGCGTCGGCGGCGTTCATCGCCGCCACGTCGTCGAGCGTCACGACGGCGGGCATGTGCATGCCGACAGCCTCAGCGCTCATGGACCCATCCTAGTTCGATGTCCGGGCACGTCCACCGGGCCGCGCCGCGTCGGTCCTCGTCAGCGGGGCAGCAGCTGGTCGAGTTCCTCGGTGCGGAACCTGCCCTCGGGGTCGAGGCGGGCCACCAGCGCGGCGAAGTCGGTCCAGCGGGGATAGGTCTCGGCGATCGTCCCGGTCGGCATGGTGAAGACCTTGCCCCAGTGCGGCCGGGGCGCGAACGGGGCCAGCGCCCGCTCGACCTCGGCGAGGACCGGCAGCACCGCCGCGGCGTCGGCGATCCAGGTGAAGTGCACCGCGAGGCTGTCGCGGTCGTACTGCGGGCTGAGCCACAGCTCGTCGGCGGCGATGGTGCGCAGCTCGCTGGTCTGCGCGACCGGGGCGATCAGGTGCGCCACCTGGTCCAGCGCGGCGAGCGCGTCGGCGGCCACCGCGCGGGGCAGGTGGTACTCGGACTGCAACTCGTCGCCGTTGCTCGGCGTGAAGCCGAGCCGGAAGTGCGGCAGCCGCTCGTGCCAGGGGCCGGGCACGCCGAGCTGCTCGGTGCAGTTGACCACCGGCATGCCGGGCACCGGATGCCAGGGCCGGTCGGCCGCCGTGGTGCCGAGCCAGTCCGCCGGAGGTTCCGGCTGGTCCGCGAGCTGCTTGCACCAGACCTGGGTGCCGCGGGTGGAGCGCCAGTCGGTGAAGACACTGACGCTGTACGCCGAGGCGAGCGCCTCGTCCAGCGCCTCGCGGGGCAGGTCGAGGCGGACGTACTGGCGTATCTCGAAGGTGGGCACCACGTCCAGGGTGAGCCGGGTGACGATGCCCAGCGCGCCGAGGGAGACCACCATGCCGGTGAAGTCGGGGTCGGTGCGGTCCACGGTGAGCAGGTCACCGGCGGCGGTGACCAGTTCCAGCCCGGCGACCGCGGTGGCCAGGTTGCCGACGGTCTCGCCGGAGCCGTGGGTGCCGGTGGCGACCGCGCCGGCCACCGAGATGTGCGGCAGCGAGGCGAGGTTGGCCAGCGCGTACCCCCGCTCGTGCAGCCAGGTGGCCAGGTCGCCGTAGCGCAGCGCGGCCGGCACGTGCACCACCCGCCGCTGTTCGTCCAGGTGCGGGGTGGCCGGCAGTCCGGCCAGCGTGACCAGGTCTCCGGTGGTGTCGCCGAGCCGGTTGAAGGAGTGTCCGCTGCCCACCGCCCGGAGCCGGTCGCTGCCGGCGACCAGTTCCCGCAGCTCATCCATCGACGATGGCCGATGGAACGCGCGGGCCGCGTACTCGACGTTGCCGGCCCAGTTGCGGTGCGTCGACACTTCCGCCCCCCTCTGCCCGCCGGCGGTTACCGCCGGCTCCGTCGGGGAACCCTACGCCGATGAGCAGCTACCGTGATCCCGCCCCTCGTGGCGACGTGTACCCCTCCGAGGAGGAGATCGATCCGGCCGGCAGCGGCGTGGAGCCCGCCACCGGGCCGGCCGGCACCGTCGACGGCTCCACGGTCACCTGGTCCGACGCCGGGCCGTGGGCGAGCCAGCCGGACCCGCAGCCCAGCCCCACCCCGGAGCCGGTGCCGGAGCCGCCGCCCGCCCCCGGACCGCCGCCCCGGGTCGACGCCGGCGCCCGGTCGATCGTGACCCGGCACATGGACGGTTCGGTCCAGGTGGTCACCGACTTCGACGGCGACGGCGTGGCCGACCAGGTGCAGTTCGACCTCGACGGTGACGGGCTGCCGGACGTCACCTACCTCGACCGCGACCGGGACGGCCAGCTCGACACCGTGCTACGCGAGGAGCACCGGGTCTGACGCGCCGTCCGGCCCCGCCCGCCTTGCCCGGCTCGTCCGGCTCGACCGGCCTGCCCGGCCCGGCTCGACCGGCCCGGCTCGACCGGCCCGGCTCGACCGGCCCGCCTTGCCCAGCCCGGCTCGACCGGCCCGCCTTGCCCAGCCCGGCTCGACCGGCCCGCCTTGCCCAGCTCGGCTCGACCGGCCCGGCTGCCCGGGGTCCGGCGGGCGGCAGCTGGGCGAGATCGACTCCGATTGCGGCATGCCGGTGTCTCCGGGGCCGCTGACACCCCGGCTTGCCGCAATCGGAGCCGCCCCGCGACACACCGAGCCGCCCCGCGACACACCGAGCCGCCCCGCGACACACGGAGCCGCCTCGCGCCCCTCGACGCGGCGGGGCCGCCCGGGTCGGCACGGTCAGAGCTGGCGCATCACCTCGGCCGCGACCAGGTCCAGGTGGTCCAGGTCGGTCAGGTCGAGGACCTGGAGGTAGAGGCGCTGGCTGCCGATTTCCGCGTACCGGCCGATGGTGTCGATGACCTCGGCGGGCGTGCCGGCGAGGCCGTTGGCGCGCAACTCGTCCGGTTCCCGGCCGATCGCGGCGGCCCGCCGCGCCACCTCGGCGTCGTCCTTGCCGCAGCAGAGCACCAACGCGTTGGACCAGGTCAGCTGCGCCGGGTCGCGGCCGATGTCGGCGCAGGCGGCGCGGACCCGCGCGAACTGCGCCACCGTCTCGTCGATCGAGACGAACGGCAGGTTGAACTCGTCGGCGTAGCGGGCGGCGAGCTGCGGGGTACGCTTCGCGCCCTTGCCACCGAGCAGGATCGGCGGGTGTGGGCGCTGCACCGGCTTGGGCAACGCCGGCGAGTCGACCACCTGGTAGTGGCGGCCGGTGAAGTCGAACGTCTCGCCCGACGGGGTACGCCACAGACCGGTGATCACCGCGAGCTGCTCGTCCAGCCGGTCGAACCGCTCCCCCAGCGGCGGGAACGGGATCCCGTACGCCTGGTGCTCGGCGTCGTACCAGCCGGTGCCGATGCCCAGCTCGACCCGCCCGCCGCTCATCTGGTCGACCTGCGCGACGGTGATCGCGAGCGGGCCGGGCAGCCGGAACGTCGCGGCGCTCATCAGCGTGCCGAGCCGGATGGACCGGGTGTCCCGGGCCAGCCCGGCCAGCGTCGTCCAGGCGTCGGTAGGGCCGGGCTCGCCGCTGACCGACCCCATCTTCAGGTAGTGGTCCGACCGGAAGAAGGCGCCGAAGCCGGTCTCCTCGGCGCGTCGGGCCACGGCGAGCAGGTCGTCGTAGCTGGCACCCTGCTGGGGTTCGGTGAAGATCCGCAGTTCCATGGTCCGAGCATAGGTAAACGGCAGGTGTGCCGCTTTGCCTCGTGCCATGGTGCGTCGACGGCCGGCGTCCGCCCCGCCTCGGACGCCGGCCGGTCGACGGTCAGGGGGTCGCGCGTCGGATGGTCAGGTAGCTGAGGCCGGCGAGCAGCACGGTGAGCAGCGCCGGCCAGCCGACCAGCAGCGTCCACCCGGGCTGGTCGGCGAACCAGCCGCCGATCGCCGACCACCAGCCCCGCCAGGTGGCGAGCACGACGAGCCCACCGATCCCGGCCAACGCGACGGTGCTCAGCATCAGCAGGCCGTTGACGCCCCAGCGTTTGAAGACCAGCGCGATCGCGATGCCGATGAAGCCGAGCAGCAGGAACGGGATCGCGAAGCCGAGGAACCGCAGCACCGGGTGCTCGACCATGGCGAAGGGCACGCCGAAGAAGCGCAGGTTGACGCCCCACCCGTCGGTGGCCTCCTCGATCACGGCCAGCAGGTAGAGCACCGCCGCGTAGCTGATCGCCTGCCCGAGGTAGTTGAGCACGTTGCCGAGGTAGAAGCTGCGGCGGGAGACGCCCAGCCCGATGGCGAACGGGAAGTCCTGGGTGATCGCGTTGATGCTGGCGATGAACATCACGACGTAGATGCTCATCAGCCCACCTGTGGTCGGCTCGAAGTCGTCGTTCTCGTTCATCGCACTGAACAGCGCCAGGTTGATGGAAAAACTGAGCGCGAGGATCCCCCAGGGCCAGCCGACCACACTGCGCCATCCGACGAACTGGAGGCGGGCCACGGTCAGGGCGCGGTTCATCGGACGGCCTCCTTGTCTGCCACGACGGCGCTACCGGCCGCGTGCCCGTCGGTCGAGGTGGTCAGGCGTACGACGATGTCCTGCAACGAGGACGCTTCGAGGTCGAGGCCCAGCGACCGGGCGCGGTCGTGCGCGGCCGGGCCGAAGTCGCCGCGTACGGTGGCCCGGGCCGTGCCGCCGAGCGAGGCCCGGTGCAGTTCGGTGCCGGTACGGGTGAACTCGTCCACCGCCGTGACCGGACCGGAGACGGTGACCACCTGGCCGCGCAGCGCCTCCGCCTCGACGTCGAGCAGGAGCCGACCCCGGTCGATCAGCAGGACGTGCTCGATCAGGTCGCTGACCTCGTCGATGAGGTGGGTCGACAGCACGATGGTGCGGGGATGCTCGGTGTAGTCGGCCAGCAGGTGGTCGTAGAAGAGCTGCCGGGAGACGGCGTCCAGGCCCAGGTAGGGCTCGTCGAAGAAGGTCAGCGGGGCGCGCGAGGCGAGCCCGACGACGATGCCGAGCGCGGAGAGCATGCCCCGGGAGAGCTTGCGGACGTTGCGCCCGCGCGGCAACTGGAACACGTCGACAAGTCGTTGGGCGAGCGCCTCGTCCCAGCGCGGATGCACCAGGCGGGCCGCCCGCAGGACGTGCGCGACCCGCAGGTGCGACGGGTAGGTCTGGCTCTCCTTGATGAAGGAGATCCGGGAGAGCACCTGTTCGTTCTCGTACGGGTGCTGCCCGAAGACGCTTACCTCACCGCTGCTGGCGAAGTTCTGCGCGGTGAGGATCTGCATCAGGGTGGTCTTGCCAGCACCGTTGCGCCCCAGCAGGCCGTGGATCCGATGCTCGGCAAGGGAGAAGCTGACCCCGTCCAGGGCGGTGACTCCCTGGTACCGCTTGGTCAGCTCGGTGACGGTGACGACCGCGCTCATCGACCCTCCTCCCAGGTGTCGATCATGCTCTTGAGTTCGGCCGGTTCGATGCCGAGCTTGCGCGCCTCGGTCAGCAGCGGCCGGACGTACTGTCGGGCGAACTCGTCGCGGCGCCGGCCGCGGAGCTTCGCCCGGGCGCCGGGAGAGACGAACATGCCGATTCCTCGCTTCTTGTGGAGAGTTCCGTCGTCGACCAGCTTGTTGACCCCCTTGGCGGCGGTCGCGGGGTTGATCCGGTGGAAGGCGGCCAGCTCGTTCGTCGACGGCACCTGGCTCTCCTCGGCGAGCGTCCCGTCCAGGATCGAGTTCTCCAGCAGCTCCGCGATCTGGAGGAAGATCGGCCGGCCGTCCTCCATCACGTCCACCGTCCCCAGTCGCCACACTGGTTGGCTGGTTCATTACTCATGTAGCTAACCATGCAACCTGAGCGGCGGTGCTGTCAAGGGATCGACGGCGGCGTTAACCTTCCGGCCCGACCGGCGCGTCTACCTGTCGGGAGGTACGCATGACCGACAGGTACCCGGCGCCACCCGAGGGCTTCGCCGACTTCGTGGCGGCCCGGTCCGCCGCGCTGCTGCGCTCCGCCTGGCTGCTCACCGGGGACGCCGGCCGCGCCGAGGACCTGCTCCAGACCGTGCTGGCCGCCGCCTGGCGACGCTGGTCGACCGTGGTCGCGGCCGAGCATCCCGAGGCGTACCTGCGGCGGGCGCTGTTCACCACCTACGTCTCCTGGTGGCGGCGCCGGTGGCGGGCCGAGTTGCCGGCCGCCACGCCGCCGGAGGACACCGGATCCGGTGACCTGGCCCGGGAGTCGGCCGACCGGGACGCGGTCCGCCGGGCGCTGGCCCGGCTCAGTCGCCAGCAGCGGGCGATCGTGGTGCTGCGCTACGTCGAGGACCTCTCCGTGGACCGGACCGCCCAGGTGCTGGGCTGCTCGCCGAACACGGTGAAGGTGCAGTCGTCGCGTGCCCTGCGCAGCCTGCGTACCGATCCGGACCTGAGCCTGTTCACCAACCGGGAGGTCGTGCCGTGACCCGCGACGACGAGGACATCCGAGGGCTGCTCGCCGGGGCCGTACCACCGCTGGCCGCACCGCCGGACCGGGTCGCCGAGGTCGGCATCCGGGTACGCCGGCACCGTCGCCGGATGGCCGGCGGCGCGGCGGCGGTCGCGCTGACCGTCGGCCTGGGCGTCGGTCTGCCGAACCTGGTGGCCGGTCCGGACGGCGAGCGGGTCGCGCCGGTGACCACCCCCAGCCCGCAGGGTGACGCCGCCTGCCCGACCAGCCTCGACGACCGCCCGGAACTGGCGTCCGTGCGCTACGGCGACGACGAGCCGCTGGTCCCCACGGGAGCGGTGGAGGTCACCAGCTGCCAGGTGCCGGTCGGCAGCGGTCCCGACCCGGCGTACCGGCTCGGCCCCCGCACCCTCACCACCGGAGTCGACGAGATCGTCCGGCTGCTCAACTCCCAGCCACCGACCCAGCAGGACGGACAAGGTAGGCCGCTGCCGGACGGTCAGGAGTTGCGGTGCACCCTGAAGGCCAGCACCGACGAGACGGTGCTGGTGTTGCGCTACCCGGACCGGGACCCGGTCACGGTCTGGACGGACTACAACTGCCGGGTAACGGTCACCGCCACCCACGGCCGGGGGACGGATATCCAGGTCGCCATAACATTCCTCGACCGGTACCGGGCGCAGCTGGCGGCGACCACCGATCCCGCCTCCGTCACCAGCCCGGCCTGCCCGGCCACCTTCCCGGTCGAGCGCATGCGGAAGAACTCCGGGCACCACCCGCCGAACTGGATCAGGTTCAACAACACCGATCCGTACCGGTCCCTGCCGGACCCACTCGTCGAGTTCACCGCCTGCCGATACGTCACCCGGGGCGAGACCGGGGAGTTGGTCGGGCAGCAGCGGCGGCGCGCGGACGCGGACGAGGTGCGAGACCCGCTCAACGGTGCCTTCGGCAGGTCCTCGAAGAGCAGCGACTGCGGCGACAAGCCGGACTACCAGGAACCCACCGTGTTCGACACGCTCACCGTGGCCGATGTCACCGGAGAGACGGCCGAGTTCTGGATCCGGCACGAGCCGTGCCGCAGCGTCAACAACCAGGTGCTCACCCCAGAACTGTTGGACGTCATGACCGACCTGCTCGGCCAGCCGCCGTCGCGGTGAGCCGGTGCGACCCGGGTCGGACCTGACGGGGGTCGGCCCGCCGCACACGCCGGCCCGGTCCGGCAGCCACACCGGACCGGGCCGGCGTACCGGAACTCACCCGTACGGTGGCCGGGCGTACGCGGCCCGCAGCGCGGCCAGCCCGGTCGACTTCGGACTGAGGGTGCCCCAGCCGGAGTTGAAGTAGTTCGTCCGGGCGATCAGGGGGCCACGCTCGGCGTTGAGCCGGGCGATGGCCGGCGGCACGGTGGCGATCCAGGCCGCCTGGTCGGGAATCTCGATGACCCGTACGCCCCACTCGGCGATGAGCACCGGACGGGACAACGCGACCGGACCGAGATCGGCCACCGCCCAGTCCTTGGTGCGCCGGAACCGTTCCAGCGCGGTGTGGCTGGCATGTGTGGCGTAGACGTTCCACTGCAGGTAGTCCAGCCGGGTCATCAGCGCCTCCGGATGGGTGCGCCGGAAGCAGTCCCGGTTGAAGCCACCGACCCCGACCGAGAAGGTGCTGCCCTGCGGCAGCCCCTTGGCCCGGAACCAGTTGACGATGTACGTCACCGCCTGCACCGCCCGGGCGTCCGACTCGGCCCAGGTGTACGCCTTGCCGGCCTCGGTGGTGCCGAACTCGTGATCGGTGTCCAGCTCGGAGGCGAGCTGGATGTTCACCCCGAAGCCCATCGTCCGGTACTGCGACAGCGCCCGGGCGAACAACCCGTCGCACTGCCCGGCGATGACCTGGCCGTAGCCGTACGCCTTCGGCCAGACCGCGCCGGGACGCTGCTGGATGGTCATCGCCGGAGCGGGCACGGTGTACCGCACCCCGTCCACGGTGAAGGTCTGCGGCCCGGTGTCGGGCGCGCCGTAGTGCTTCAGTTCGAGCACCATGTTGAGCTGCACCCCGGACCGCCCCAGCGTGATCAACCAGGGCCGCTGGTAGCCGGGGAAGATGTAGGCGTCGGCGAAGCTGCGGTACTGGGTCAGCGACCGGAAGTTGCCGCCGGCCATGTCGGCCGTCGGATCCGCACCGCCGGAGAGGTAGTAGCCGCCCAGCACCGGCGGCAGCACGGTGTAGGCGACGCTGGCGGTGGCGGTCCGATTGAGGGAGTCGCGCACGGTGACGGTCACCCGTGGCATCACGCCACCGCCCGGAAGACGGCCACCGCGCCGTCGTCGGAGACCCGGGACCAGGTACGCCCCGAGTCGTCGGCGACGGTGACGGTGAGCGGGTCGATCACGGCGGTCACCGAGACGGGTGCGCTGCGGTTGCCCTGCGCGTCGGCCACCGTGACCGTCACGGTGAGCCGCTGGTGGTCCGCGTCGCCGTAGTTGACGGTCAGCAACATCTGCTCGCCGGGTGAGTAGATGGTGGGGTTCATCGAGGCGTTGGCGGTGGGAGCGGCCATGGCAGCTCCTTCCTGGCTTGGACGTCGCGACCAGCGGTGCAGCACCGTCGGTGCGGCTGGTCGGCGACGGCGGGCCGGAGCCGGGCGGCGCGGCGGCGCGCCCCGGCGGGATCCGTACTGGCGGCCGGCGGGACGTCACGCTCCCGACCCGGCCCGAGGATCGGATGTGGCCCGCCATCCGCAGCCTCGCTACCTGCTACAACAATGCGTCGGGGCAGGTCACGCCGTCCTGTCCGGTTACGGACATATCGACCATTATGGAGGCGAGAAGTGAAGTACCTGATGCTGATCTACGGCAACGAGGAGATCTGGGGCAGCCTGCCGGACGGCGACCTGGCCACTCTGATCGGTCAGGTCGACACCTTCAACGAGGCGTTGCGGGCCTCCGGTGAGTTGGTCGACGTGCAGGGGTTGGTGTCCCGGCCCCGGTCGGTGCGGATCACCGCCGACCTGCCGGTGGTGACGGACGGGCCGTACCTGGAGGCCAAGGAGTACGTCGGGTCGTACTTCGTGGTCGACGTCGATGACGAGCAGCGGGCGTTGGAGATCGCCCGGGCCTACCCGGGTCTGCGGTTCGGCACCTCCGGCGGCGGCATCGAGATCTGGCCGCTGATGGCCGGCGACGGAGCGGACCGCTGAGTCTCGACGCGGCCACCGTCGACCTGCTGCGCCGGCTCGCACCGCAGGTGCTGGCCACGTTGGTGCGCCGGTACGGCGACTTCGGTCGGGCCGAGGACGCCGTGCAGGAGGCGCTCGTCGCCGCCGTGGAGAGGTGGCCGCTCGACGGCGTACCCGAGCAACCGTCGGGCTGGCTGCACACCGTCGCCGCCCGCCGCTACGTCGACCTGGTGCGCACCGAGGTCGCCCGCACCCGCCGCGAACGTACGGCGCTGGACCTCACCCCCCGCGACGCGCTCGTCGTCCCCGCGCCCGACACCGTGCCACCCCGGGACGACCTGCTGGAGCTGTTTCTGCTCTGCTGTCACCCGGCGCTGCCCGCGCCCGCCCAACTGGCACTGACCCTGCGTGCGGTGGGTGGGCTCACCACCGCCGAGGTCGCCGCCGCCTTCCTGGTGTCGGAGCCGACCATGGGGCAACGGATCTCGCGGGCGAAACTGCGCCTGCGGGCGGCGGGTGCCCGGTTCGCACCGCCACCGACGGCGGAACGCAAGGCCCGGCTGGCCGTCGTACGCCAGGTGCTGTACCTGATGTTCAACGAGGGGTACACCGCCAGCAGCGGCCCTCAACTGCGCCGCGCCGACCTGACCGGGCAGGCGCTGCGGTTGACGCGCCGGCTGCACGAGCAACTGCCCGACGACGCCGAGACGACCGGCCTGCTCGCGCTGATGCTGCTCACCGAGGCCCGAGCGGCGGCCAGGGTCGACCGGCACGGCGAGCTGGTGCCGCTGGCGGAGCAGGACCGCCAGTTGTGGGACCGGCTGGCGATCGCCGAGGGTTGCGCACTTGTCGAACGGAGTCTGGCCGCCACGCCACCGGGGCCGTACCGGGTCCAGGCCGCCATCGCGGCGGTGCACGCCGAGGCGCCGAGCGCCGAGGCCACCGACTGGCCCCAGGTGCTCGCCCTGTACGAGGTGCTGGAGCACCTCGCGCCCAACCCGGTGGTCACGCTGAACCGGGCGGTGGCGGTGGGCATGGTGCACGGGCCCGTCGCCGGGCTGGCCCTGCTCTGCGAGGTGGAGTCGGGGCCGTTGGCCGGGCACCACCGGCTGCACGCCGTCCGCGCCCACCTGCTGGAACTCGCCGACGACCGGCCCGCCGCCGCCGCGCAGTGGCGGGCGGCGGCGCAGCACGCCGGCAGCGATCCCGAACGGCGGTACCTGCTGCGCCGAGCCGCCACCGCGAGCGACCCGGGCCTTCCCCCATGTGAGCCAGGTCACCGTCGAATCCCGTAGAGGCGTGCCGTCCGGCTCCGATCCACAGGTGGATCGGCACCCACGGTGGGTGCCGTCGCACCCGGGAGGAACAGCACATGACGAAGGTGACCGCCCAACTGTCGGTGTCGCTGGACGGCTGCTACGCCGGCCCGCGACACGACGGCGTGGGCGACTGGCTGCGGTCGGCGGAGAGCCACGGCTTCTTCCGGGTGACCCGGTGGGCCACCGAGGCGATGGCGTGGCGCGAACGGCAGGGTTTCGCCGGCGGCCGGCACGACGCCGACTCCGAGATCATCGCCGAGTCGTTCGCCGCGGCCGGCGCGTACGTGATGGGCCGCCGGATGGCCGACGGCGGTGAGGTGCCGTGGGGCGACGAACCGCCGTTCCGCGCTCCGGTCTTCGTGGTGACCCACCGGCCCCGCCCGACGCTGCACCGTCAGGGTGGCACCAGCTTCACCTACGTCACCGACGGGCTGGCCAGCGCGGTGGCCCAGGCCCGGGCCGCAGCCGGCGGCCGGAACGTCGCGGTGGCCGGCGGGGGCAGCCTGGTCCGGCAGGTGCTGCGGGCGGGGCTGCTCGACGAGTTGGAGTTGCACGTGGTGCCGGTCGTCCTCGGTGCCGGGCTACGCCTCTTCGACGACCTGGATCTCGACGCCTTCGAGGCGATCGAGCTGACCCCCGAGCGGGTGCTCGCCAGCGGGCACGTCACCCACGTCCGGTACGCGGTGCGCGGTCGCGCCCCGCTGGTCCTAGACGATCGCGGACGCGGCACCGGCACCCCGTAGGCCGTGCCGTCGGCCGGCGGCGCCGTCAGTGGGTGGCGAGGAAGCTGAGCACCTCGGACCACCCGTCCCGGCGGGCGACGGCGTCGCCGGCCCGGGAGCCGCCGTGGTCGTGCGCACCGGTGCGCCCCTGGTGCACCGTCTTCGACGGCAGGTACGGGAAGGTGCCCACGCCGTGACCGGCGTCCGGGTAGAGCAGCACCCGGTGGGGTGGGCCACCGAGGGCCAGCACCAGCTCGGCGGCGTAGGTCGGCGCGTCCCAGAGCAGGTCGTCCGCCCCGGCGATGGCCAGTACCGGTCCGTCGATCCGGTCGACGGGTAACGGGCCGCTCGGCACCGGCCGGCCACGGTAGGTCCAGGCGGGCGCTCCCGTGTACGGGTAGCCGAGGTGGACGACGCTGCTCGGGGCGTAGGCGACGACGGCGCCGACCAGGTCCGGGCGCTGTTGCGCCAGCAGCAACGCGGCCTCGGTGCCGCGCGAGTAGCTCAGCACCGCCACCTCACCATCGGAGTGCGGGGCGAGCAGTTCGGCGGCGGCGACGAAGTACTCCAACGGGATGTCGTGCAGGCTGTCCGGCAGCCCCGGTGCGCCGAAGTAGCCCAGGCACAGCACCGGGTGCCCGCGAGAGGCGAGCAGCGGCGCGTCGTACAGCCCGCCGACGCCGCCCTCCGAGCCACCGAACCACAACACCCCGCGCCGTCGCGGCACATCCGGCGGCGGCAGGACGAGCAACCCGTGAACCCCGTCGGCCGCCCGGGTCAGCTCGGTGAAGGAAACCTCGCCCGCCGTCCAGTCTCGCCGCACGGTGACGACGGCCGGCTCACGGCCACCGCTCACGGCCGACAGCCGGACCGGGAAGTCACGCCGTACGTGCGGCCAGACCGGCGCGAAGTAGGAGGCCCCGCCGTTCAGCGGATCCATCGACCAGAACAGACCCATCGGGTCGACACCCGAGTAGGAGCCGTGCACCGGTGCGTCCCGCGACACGTCCACCACACCGTCGACGTCGGCCACGAACGTCGCCGCCGCGCGCCACCGACGCCCCGCGTGATCCCGGGCCTCGGCGGCGATCTCCGCCCGTTCCCTCGCGGCCAGACCACTGACCCGTACCCGCAGCGGCTGGTCGACGAGCGCCACGGCCGGCGTCACGTCCAGCCGCAGGCGCGGCGCGCCGCCCCTGCCCCGATCGCCGACGAGGAGGGTCGCGACCACCAGCCCCACCAGGACGGCGGGCAGGATCCGGGACGTTCTCGACCAACGCCGCATCGACCACACCATATGTGCGGCTGTCCACCCCCACGACGGGTGCTATTCGGCGAGGATCGCCTGGAGGCGGGCCCGACATTCGGCCACGAACGCCGGGTAGCTGTGCTGGTAGTACGAGATGCCGCTGGCGGCCACGGCGATCGCCCAGGCGCGGGCGCGTAGCCAGGTGGAGTCGTCCACGTCGGCGGCGTCGCGGTAGGCGTGGCGGGCCTCGGGCGGCAGGTCCCACACCGGGGCGTGCTCGGCGTCCGGCAGGCCGACCGACAGGCCGCCGAAGTCGATGACCGCGTGCAGTCTGCCGTGTCGGACCAGGAGGTTGGTGGGCCGGAGATCGCCGTGCAGCCACACCTGCGGCCCGGACGGTTCGGGCCGGGCCAGCGCCGCCTGCCACATCCGTTCCAGGGTGTCGACGTCGATCTCGGTGCCGACGATGGTCCGGCAGTCGGCGAGAGCGCCGCTGATCCACTCGGCGCAGGGCCGCAGTTCGCCGCCGCGGTACCAGCTGAGGTCGCCCGCGCGGGTCGCCCCCATCAGGTCCGTCCCGTGCAGCTCCCGTACCACCCCCGCCAGGTCGGCGCCGAAGGCCGCCCAGTCCGAGACGGTCTGCGGTCCGGCCTCGTCGCCGTCGATCCATCGGTAGACCGCCCAGGGCAGCGGAAAGGCGCCGGTGGGTACGCCGGTGTGCACCGGTTCCGGGATCCGGAAGCCGAGCCGGGGGGCCAGCCGGGGCAGCCAGCGCTGTTCCTTGCGCAGCGACGGCGCCTTCTCGGCGGTGCGCGGCAGCCGTACGAGCAGGTCGGCGCCGAGACGGTACATCGTGTTGTCGGTGCCCGCGCCCGCCCGGGACAACGGCAGATGCCCCCACTGTGGACACTGCTGCGTCACCAACGAACTGACCACATCCTCGTCGACCGGAATCTCACCCTGGTGCAGCGGCACACCGGGATCCTCCCGCCGGGCGCTCGGGTGGGCCACCCAATTCTCCGGGCACCGGGGCGCGGGCCACCCGGTCGAACTGGTGCCGGGCACCCGTCCCGTCGGTTGTAGGCAAGCCGACTGTGACCTTGACCGGTACCCGGAACAGTGGCAAGGAGCATCGACTACCACCGATTGGAGTGGCCCATGTCTCTCCGACTCCGTCACCTCTGTGCCGCCCTGGCCGTGGTGCTGGCCGCAACGCTGGCGATCCCCGGCGCACCGGCCACCGCCGCCACCGCCGACCGCTTCGGCTTCGCGTACGTCGCCGATCCCACCGTGCCGGTCTGGACACCGCTGCCCGCGGCGTACCAGTTCGGCAGCTGGGCCGCCGGCCCGGTGGCCACCGGCGGCAAGGTCGCCCCCGGCCGGTTCCTGGTGCGGTTCCCGAACATCGCCCTGGGTTCCCGAGGCAACGCACACGTCACCGCCGTGGCCCGGGACGGCCGGTTCTGCCAGCTCGTGCGGTGGGGCAGTTCGGGCGCCGACGAAATCGTCGACGTGCAGTGCTTCCGACCCGGCGGGATCCCGGCCGACACCCCGTTCACCGTGCTGTGGACGGTCAGCTCCGGCATCCTGCCGGCCGGCGTCGGGGCGTACGCCTCGGCGCAGGTGCTGTCGAACGTCCTCGCCCAGTCGTACAACTCGGCCGGCGCACCCGTCACCGCCGCCAACGTCGGCGTGGGCATCTACGCGCTGCGCTTCCTGGCGGTCGGCACGGCCGGCGCGCTCTCCGGAAACGTGCAGGTGACCGCCCAGCAGCCGAACGCCCAAGCACGCCGCTGCAAGATCCTTCGCTGGGGCGCGACCGGCCCGGACGTGCTGGTCTACGTCGCCTGCCACGATCCGGCCACCGGTGCTTTGATCAACAGCGACTTCACCGCCTCGTTCCATCGGGAGCGCTCGGTCTACGCGTCGTTCGGCCCGCCGAAGTACTTCGGGTACCTCGCGACGCCCTTCGTCGGTCCGACGAACTACTCCCACCCGCTCGGTGTGGGCGCCAACGGCTTCGGTCCCACGGGTGTCGGCACCTACACGGTCAAGTTCCCGGCCCTGCACGAGAAGAGCACCACGGCGCAGGTGACCGCGATCGGTGACGACCCCTCGTACTGCACCATCCAGTCCCGATGGGCGCAGTTCGGCAGCGACGCGGCGGTGCCGGTCTCCTGCTTCAGCAACGCCGGCCGGCCGCAGGACAGCGAGTTCAGCTCGACCTTCTCGTCGAGCGTCTGAGCCCGTCGGTCCCCGCCCGGGGCAGCCCTGGGCGGGGACCGACGGCGGGTGCGCCGCGGCGGCGGCTCAGGACCCGGCCGGGCGCCCGCCGGGCAGGTCCGCGGCGGCGACCTGCAGCGCGGCGACGCTCGCGGCCACCGCGGGATGGTCACCCGCGCCCTGCCGGTAGGCGATCCGGGTACGCCGTCGGATGGTGAGCGGGACCAGGGCCACCCCGGTCGGCGGCCGCCCGACAGCCAGTTGCGGCACCAGACCGACGCCCTGACCGGCGGCGACCAGGGCCAGCACGGCGGTGAAATCGTCCGCGTGGTGACGCACGGTCGGGCGGAAGCCGGCCAACTCACCCGCGTGCAGGGTCACCGAGTGGCAGAGCGTACCCGGGCTGCCCACGATCCAGTCCGCGTCGCGTACCGAGCGCATCGGGTCGCCGGTGAGGTCCCGGTCCGCCCCGACGGCCAGGTAGACCGTCTCCTCAAGCAGCGGCACCGAGTCCAGGGCCGGGCCCGGCTCGACGGGCACGATGTCGTAGTCGTGCACGAGCGCCACGTCGAGGCGGCGGTCGCGCAGCGCGTCGGGCACCGCGACCGGGTCCAGCTCGGTGACCATCAGGTCGAGCGCCGGATGGTCACGGCCGAGCGCGACCAGGGCGGGCAGCAGCAGGGTACGCACCGCACTGGGGTACGCGCCGATGCGTACCGTGCCACGGAGCCCGCCCCGCGCGGCGGCGAGAGTCGCGTCGACCGCCTCCAGCGCGGCGAGGACGACCTCGGCGTGCCGGACCAGCGCCACCCCGGTGGGAGTCAGGGCGACCCGCCGACCGGCCCGCTCCAGCAGCGTCACACCGGCCTCCCGTTGCAGCGCGGCGAGTTGCTGGGAGACGGCGGACGGCGTGTAGGTGTGCGCCTCGGCCACGGCGGCGATGGTGCCGAGGTGGGACAGATCCCGCAGCAGGCGCAGGCGACGGACGTCAAGCATCAGTTCAGCTTACGTATCCGGTGAGTAATCGGAACTGGTGCTTCACCTTCTTCGGTCGGAGGCTGAAGGCATGACACCAGCCGGTCTCTACGTACCCATGATCACCCCGTTCGACGAGCACGGCGCGATCGCACTCGACGCACTGCGCGCACTCGCCCGGGAGATACTGACCGCCGGCGCGACCGGTCTGGTCGCCCTCGGCACCACCGCCGAGCCGCACGCCCTCGACGCCACCGAGCAGCAGCTGGTGGTCGACACGATCGCCGCGATCTGTCGGGAACACCGGGCCGGTCTCCTGGTCGGCGCGCACACCGCACCGGAGCTGCGGGCACTCGCCGGGCGGCCCGAGGTCACCGCCGCGCTCTGCCTGGTCCCGCCGTTCCTGCGCCCCGGCGAGGAGGCGGTGGTCGCGCACTACGCCCGGTTGACCGAGGACTCACCGGTGCCGCTTGTCGCGTACCACGTTCCGTACCGCACCGGGCAGCAGTTGGGCGCCGACACGCTGCGCCGCCTCGCCGGGCTGCCCGGCCTGGTGGGCGTCAAGCAGGCGGTCGGCGGCATCGACGCCGACACGATCGCCCTGCTCGCCGACCCGCCGTCCGACTTCGCGGTGCTCTGCGGCGAGGACGCGTACGTCTCGCCGCTGCTCGCCCTCGGCGCGGCCGGCGGGATCCTCGCCTCCGCGCATCTCGCCACCGGCGACTACGCCCACCTGATCGCGGCCTGGCGCTCCGGCGACGTCGCCCGGGCCCGCCCGCTCGGCCACCGGCTCGCCACCCTCTCGGCCGCGCTGTTCGCCGAACCCAACCCCGCCGTGGTCAAGGCGGTGCTGCACGCCCAGGGCCGGATCCCGACACCGCTCGTCCGCCCTCCGCTGCTGCCCGCCACCTCGGCGGCCACCGCCCGGGCGCTGACCTGCCTGGCCGGGGCATCGGACGAACCGGCGTGAGGGCCGCTGACAAACTCAGCGAAAAAATCCCCGGCGGCATGTCGAGAAGCCGGGCCGGGCTCCGTCCCTGCCATGAACGCGGCCAGAATGGCCCGTAGTTGACAAGGAGCATCCGATGGCCAAGTACCTGTTGCTCAAGCACTACCGTGGCGGCCCGACCCCGCTGCACGACGTGCCGATGGACCAGTGGACGCCCGAGGAGGTCTCGGCCCACGTGCAGTACATGCGCGACTTCGCGGCCCGGCTCGAAGACACCGGCGAGTTCGTCGAGGGACAGGCGCTCTCCCCGGAGGGCACGTTCGTCCGCTACGACGGGGAGGGACGACCGCCGGTCACCGACGGCCCGTTCGCGGAGACCAAGGATCTGATCGCCGGCTGGATGGTGATCGACGTCGACAGCTACGACCGGGCGTTGGAGCTGGCCGGCGAGTTGTCGGCGGCGCCGGGCGCCGGCGGGAAGCCGCTGCACGAGTGGCTCGAGGTGCGGCCGTTCCTCACCGAGCCGCCGACCATCTCGGAGTGACGCACGGTGGATGAGGCCGTCCTACGGACCCTTACTCCGGCCGTGATCGGCATCCTCGTCCGTCGCGGAGTCGACTTCGCGACGGCCGAGGATGCCGTGCAGGACGCGCTGGTTGAGGCCGTCCGGGCATGGCCGACGGACCCGCCGCGCGACCCCAAGGGCTGGCTGGTCGCCGTGTCCTGGCGGAAGTTCCTCGACGTGGCCCGCGCGGACACCGCGCGGCGACGGCGCGAGGCCCTGATGGAGGTGGAGCCCGCGCCCGGACCGGGCGAGCCGGTCGACGACACGCTCGCGCTCTACTTCCTGTGCGCGCATCCGTCGTTGACCCCGGCCTCGGCGGTGGCGCTGACACTGCGGGCGGTCGGCGGCCTGACCACCCGGCAGATCGCCCGGGCCTACCTGGTGCCGGAGCCGACAATGGCGCAGCGGATCAGCCGGGCCAAGCGGACCGTCAGTGGCGTCCGGTTCAACCAGCCCGGGGACGTCGGGACCGTGCTGCGCGTGCTCTACCTGGTCTTCAACGAGGGCTACTCCGGCGATGTCGACCTCGCCGCGGAGGCGATCCGACTCACCCGCCAGTTGGCGGCCAGGATCCGACACGCGGAGGTGGCGGGTCTGCTCGCGCTCATGCTGCTGCACCACGCCCGCCGGCCGGCGCGAACCACCGCCGACGGCCGCCTGGTGCCGCTGGCCGAGCAGGACCGGGGCCGCTGGGACACCCGGCTCATCGCCGAGGGCGTGCAGATACTTCAGAACGCCCTGGCCCGCGACCGCCTGGGCGAGTTCCAGGCGCAGGCCGCCATCGCCGCGCTGCACGCCGACGCCCGCACCGCCGAGGAGACCGACTGGGTGCAGATCGTCGAGTGGTACGACGAACTGGTTCGCCTCACCGACAGCCCGGTGGCCCGCCTCAACCGGGCGGTCGCGGTCGGGGAGGCCGACGGGGCACGAGCCGGCCTGGCCGCCCTGGCGGACCTCGACCCCACCCTGCCCCGGTACGCCGCTGTCGCCGCGTACCTGCACGAGCGTGACGGTGACCTGGTCACCTCGGCACGGCTCTACGCCGAAGCCGCCCGATCGGCGCCCAGCCTTCCCGAGATCGAACACCTCACTCGGCAGGCCGCCCGGCTCAACGCGCTGCTGCGCCGGTAGGTGGTGCGTCCACCGCGGTGGGCCACCGCGAGCAACGCCTTCTTCACGATCGTTCCTTCAGAATCCGGGCGATGTCCACGTTTCCTGCCGCCGGCCGGCAGGGTGCCAGCCGTTCGCCCGATTGCGGCCGGCTGCCGTTGTGCCCATGCTCGGGCCAGTCGGGGATGTCGTCGACGGATCGTCGAGGTGGTCCACGACGGGATGCGGGGAGTTCGGGTGGAGACCGTTTCCATCATCGGGGCCACAGGGCTGTTCTGCCTGGCGGCGGTGCTGGTGATCGGCTGGGCGCTGAACGCCTACAACCGTCTGGTCCGCCAACGCAACCAGGTGCAGGCGTCGTGGGCGCAGATCGACGTCCAACTCAAGCGTCGGTACGACCTCGTGCCCAACCTGGTCGAGACGGTCAAGGGCTACGCGGCGCACGAACGCGGCACGCTGGAGGCGGTGCTGGCCGCCCGTTCCGGCGCGATGGCCGCCGCCGTCACGCCCGGGGTGGCCGTTCGCGCGGGCGCCGAGGAGGTACTGACCCGGACGCTCGGCCGGCTCCTCGCGCTGGCCGAGGCGTACCCGAACCTCAAGGCGAACCAGAACTTCGCGGCCCTGCACAGTGAACTGACCCGGACCGAGGACAAGATCGCCTACGCCCGGCAGTTCTACAACAGCGCTGTTCAGACATACAACACAAGCGTGCAGTCCGTTCCGATCAACGTCATCGCCGGCTTGGGCGGTTTCCGATCGACGGACTACTTCGAGGCCCTCGACGGAGAACGCGCCGCCGTCCGGGTGCGCTCCTGACGGGAGTTGGCCCGGTGGATCTCCGACTGCTTCTCGACCTGGCCGCGAGCGCGGTCGCAGTCGGGGCCTGGTTCGGCGCGTACGGCCTGGTCCGCGCCGTCACCCGACCGGCCGGTCCGACGCCCGCGCCGGCCACCATGGAACTCGGGAACGAACCACCCGCCGTGGTCAGCCTGTTGGTCAACCGGTGGTCGGTGACCGAGGACGCGGCCGAGTCGACTCTGCTCGATCTTGCCGCCCGTGGCTACCTCGAGTTGCGCCAGCCCGACGACGATCCGACGCGGACCACCCTGCACCTGCCGTCCAGCCCGCCCGACGACGGGAAACTGCGGCCGTACGAGCGGCGGGTGCTCGACCGGGTACGCGGGCTGGCGGTCGACGGCGTCGTACCGCTGACCGCGCTGACCTTCCGCGACCGGGCGCAGGCGCAGGCGTGGAACAGACGGCTGCGAGCGCAGGTCGTCGCGGACGCCCGGGCCGCCGGGCTGTCACGGCGGCGCTTCGGCCCCGCCGTGACCAGCCTGTTGACCGCCGCCGCCGGGGTCGTCGCGGTGGTCGTCACGGTGATGCTGTGGCGCTACGGGAGCTTGCACAGTACCGACGGAAACCCGGCTGTCGGAGCCGGAGTCGTCGTCTTCGCCGTCCTCACCGCCATCGCGGGACTGTCACCGGGTGAGCGCGACACACCCCTCGGCCGCCAGGTGGCCGCACACTGGCTCGGTGTCCGGGACTGGCTACGCGGACACGAGCAGTTCGACGAACTACCACCGGCGTCGGTGGCGATCTGGGACCGCTACCTGGGTTACGGTGCGGCCGTCGGCGCCACCCGCCGGACCAGCGCCCTGCTCGACCTCGGGATGGGCGACCGGAAACTGGTCTGGTCCTCGCTCGGTGGCAGGTGGCACCGGGTCCGGGTACGGTACCCGCGCTTCTCCCTCCGTTACGGTCAGACGGTGCCGAAGCTGCTGCTGCGCGCGGCGATCAGCCTCGCGGTGGGCGGCTTCCTGCTGAAGGTGTTCGGCACCGACCTCGATCTCACGCCCACACCGGACGGTCAGCCGCAGCGGATCGTCACGGTCGTGACCGCCGGCCTCGTCGTCGTGGGCCTGGTACTGCTGGGGCTCGGTGGCCACACGCTGGTGCGTGGTGTCACGGATCTCGTCACGGAGCGGACCGTCACCGGCGAGGTGCTGTGGCTGGAGGTGTGGCGCACGACGAACCAGGGTGAGGACCGACCGGCCCGACCGTGGCTGCACTACCTGGCTGTGGACGACGGCACCGGCGACCGGACCACCGCCTGGGGCCTGCCCAGCCGGTGGGCCGGTGACTGCCGCGACGGGGACGTCGTCACCATCCGGGTCCGCCCGTGGACCAGGCGAGTGGTCGCCTTCGCGGTCGTCGGTCACGGCCGGTCCCGACGGCTGGTCGAGCCGTCGGGTACCGACCAGCGTCGCACCTCGGCGACGGAGTACGGTGGCCCGGCCGGACGTCCCCCGGCAGCCGCTCAGGGCAGCGGGACGACGTAGGAGTCGACGCGACGAAGTAGGGCGGATGGTCGAGCGGGAGATCCTGACGGGCGGCGGCGTCAACGAGGTCGTTCGGATCGGCGACACGGTGCGTCGACCCACCGGCCCCTGGTCCACCCGGGTTCACGACCTGCTGCGGCAGCTCGCCGCCCAGGGCTTCACGGCGGCACCCCGGGTACGCGACACGAGCGAGCCCGGGTTCGAGCTACTCGACTTCCTGCCGGGCGAGGTGTCGAACTATCCGCCGTCCCCCGCGGCGGCCTCGATCGAGGCGTTGGAGAGCGCCGCCGTGCTGCTCAGGGCTTACCACGACGCGACGGCCGAGTACGCGCGGCGAGCACCGCGCGACGGCTGGCAGGTGGCGGCGACCGAGCCGGTCGAGGTCATCTGTCACGGCGACTACGCCCCGCACAACTGCGTGCTCGACGGCAACCGCGTCGTGGGCATCATCGACTTCGACCATGCCCAGCCCGGGCCCCGGATCTGGGACGTCGCCTACGCGGCCTACCGCTGGGTGCCGATGACCGCACCGGGGAACACCGACGGCTTCGGAACCACCGAGGAACAGGCCGCCCGGCTACGCACGTTCTGCGATCGTTACGGGCTGGACGACACCGCACGAGCCGACCTGGTGGACGTCACCGTGGCCCGGCTGCACGCACTTGTCGAATTCATGCACGCCCAGGCAGCCGCCGGCAACGCCGCCTTCGCCGGTCATCTCGCGGACGGACACCACATCCAGTACCTCAACGACGCGAGGTACGTACGCGCGCACCGCCTGGTCTTCGAACGTGCCCTGCACGGTCGACCGGGCGACCTGCGTGACGAGGGCCGCCGCCCTGGCGACGATCGACGGTCGGGCCACCACTGACCGTTCGGCCGAACGCTCCCGTCGAGCGGCCGGATCACGCGAAAAGGCGGCCCCGCATCCACTGTGGATGCGACGCCGCCTTCCTGCGATCGGTCAGCTGATCTTCTTACGGTAGATCGCCGTCGCACCGAGGTACGCGACCACGAGCAGCCCGACGCACCAACCGAGGGCGATCCAGAGGTCGTTGCCGACGGGTTCCTGGGCGAACAGTGCGCGGAGCGTGTTCACGATGGACGTGACGGGCTGGTTCTCGGCGAACCACGCGACCGGGCCGGGCATCGAGTCGGTGGGGACGAACGCCGAGCTGATGAAGGGCAGGAAGATCAGCGGGTAGCTGAAGCCGCTCGCGCCGTCGATGGTCTTGGCGGTCAGGCCCGGCATCACGGCGATCCAGCTGAGGGCGAGGGTGAACAGGATCAGGATGCCGGCGGCGGCCAGCCAGTCGACCACGGACGCGCTGGTGCGGAAGCCCATGATCAGCGCGACGCCGATGACGATCACGAGCGAGGCCAGGTTGGCGATGAGCGAGGTCAGGACGTGCGCCCAGAGCACCGAGGGACGCGAGATCGGCATCGACTGGAAGCGCTCGAAGATGCCGCCCTGCATGTCCAGGAACAGCCGGTACGCGGTGTAGGCGATGCCGGACGCGATGGTGATGAGCAGGATGCCGGGGAGCATGTAGTTGATGTACGACTCACCGGTGCCGGTGTTGATGGCTCCGCCCAGCACGTACACGAAGAGCAGCAGCAGCGCGATCGGGGTGATCGCGGTGGTGATGATGGTGTCCGGGCTGCGGAGGATGTGACGCAGGGAGCGGCCGGTGAGGGTTCCGGTGTCGCTGAGGGCGTGGGCGGTCATCGGGATTCCTCTCCTGCGGGCGTGGCCGGCTGGTCGGCGGTGTCACTGGTTTCGCCAACGAGGGCGAGGAAGACGTCCTCGAGGCTCGGCTGCTTCTCGATGTACTCGACCTTGGCGGCCGGGAGGAGTTGCTTCAGCTCGGTGAGGGTGCCGTTCTGGATGATCGTTCCCTTGTGCAGGATCGCGATCCGGTCGGCGAGTTGCTCGGCCTCGTCGAGGTACTGCGTGGTCAGCAGGATTGTCGTGCCACCTTCGGCGAGCTGCTTCACCGTCTGCCAGACCTCGATGCGGGCCTGCGGGTCGAGGCCGGTGGTCGGCTCGTCGAGGAAGACGACCGGCGGGTTGCCGACCAGGCTCATCGCGATGTCGAGCCGGCGGCGCATACCGCCGGAGTACGTGCCAGCCTTGCGGTTCCCGGCATCGGTGAGCGAGAAGCGGGCGAGCAGATCGTCGGCGATCGCGCCCGGGTCCTTCAGGTGCCGGAGCTTCGCGACCAGGATCAGATTCTCCCGGCCGGTGAGCACCTCGTCGACCGCGGCGAACTGGCCGGTCAGGCTGATCGACTTGCGTACCTCGGCCGGCGCCGAGGAGACGTCGAACCCCTGGACGGTGGCGGTGCCGCTGTCCGCCTTCAGCAACGTCGACAGGATCCGCACCAGCGTGGTCTTGCCGGCGCCGTTCGAGCCGAGCAGCGCGAAGATGCTCCCCGCCGCCACGTCGAAGTCGACGCCCCGCAGCACGTGCAGGTCCTTGAAGGACTTGGTGATGGCCTGCACCCTGATCGCTGGTTCGCGAGCCGTGGTGGTCATTCGCTCTTCTCCTCACCGTTGTTGTGGTCAGCAGCGTCGATCGCCTGCCGCAGGCGCTCGCGCTCCCTGTCAATCCACTGCCTGCCGGCGTACGCCTGCAGGAACGTCTCGGCGAACTCGACCGGGTCGTCGCCGACGATCGCGCGGACCGGCGTTCCGTCGGCGACGGC
Source organism: Micromonospora palythoicola (assembly GCF_036689795.1). Classification (NCBI taxonomy): domain Bacteria; kingdom Bacillati; phylum Actinomycetota; class Actinomycetes; order Micromonosporales; family Micromonosporaceae; genus Micromonospora; species Micromonospora palythoicola. Next base: position 43,442 of record NZ_JBAGKI010000042.1, read on the forward strand.
GCGCTCCCAGAGGTCGACGAAGTCGCCGAACATGGTGGTGAGCGTGTCGCCGTCGAGGATCGCGCCGTGGTACATGAAGTACCGGTGCAGCGCCTTGGCCGCGCCGCGATAGGGCTCCGGCAGGGCCTCGATCCGGGCCATGAGGGCCCGGTACTGCTTCTTCTGATCGAGCGACCCGACGAGTGTCTCGATCCACTTCGCGGCCATGCTCATGCCCCCTGGTCGTGTTGGTTGCCGTTGTGGTGGAGTTGCTCGATGCGGTCCGCGAGGACGCGCCACGTCCTCCAGAACTCGGTGAGTTGCTCGCGCCCCTTCGCGTTGAGCGAGTACACCTTCCGTGGGGGACCCTTCTCGGAGGGGACCTTCACCACGTCCACGAACCCACGCTGCTCGATGCGGACGAGCAACGCGTAGATGGTGCCTTCCGCGATGTCCGAGAATCCGCGGTCGCGCAGCCACGCGGTGATCTCGTAGCCGTACGCGGACTTCCGCGCCAGAATCGCCAGGACGATGCCTTCGAGCGTGCCCTTCAGCATCTCCGTCATCTGGTTGCCCACACCATCGCCCCCTCGCTACCAAGCGTCGCTGACTACCAGTAGACGGTAACACTAGGTACCGGTAGATAGCAACGCTGAATACCGAGGGATTTCGCGGCAGTGAGACCCGACGCCGCAGTCCACGTAGCGCCGGTCGGGTGGCCCTACCGCGGCGGGGACGAGACGTTGATCAACAGTGCCGGAACGATCGCCGACGCTCCCGGCGCGTGGACCGCCGTCATCACGAGGTGTTCCCTCGGACCCGACCCCCGAAGCCCGCACAGGAATGGGCTTGCCGCGTGAGTGTCGACTGCGCCTCGACGGAGACGACGTTGCGATCAAGCCGGACCTCCTGGTCAGAGCCCAGTGCGCAATCGATCGAGCCAGCGACCACACCGCCGCCTCACTTCATCGAAGATTATTGCAGCTAGATCAGCGGTAGTGGAGGACCCGAACCACCATGTGGACCTTGCCGTTCCAGTCGCGGGAGAAGGGCGAAAGGTCCGCCGTTCCGGCAGCTCCGCCAACCGGGCACGGAGGCAACGCACAACATCCGCACCCCAACTGGAACTGACCGCCGGCAACCTCTCCAAGCACCTGAGCGTGCTGGAGGAGGCTGGCCTGATCGAGGTCGAGAAGGGCTACGAGGCCGGCGTGGCCGCACGTGGACCACTCTCACGCCGCCGGCGACCACGCGTTGTCCGACGAGATCCGACGGCTCCCAACTGACGGCCGGCGCTACTCCCGCGCCGGCAAGTCGTGAAACCACCGCCGGGACGACACGGGCACCAGCAACAGGCCGACGACGACTGACGCACCAACGATCTGCAGCAGCCCCAGCGCACCTGCCGTGGTGATCGCGACTACGCCGTACACAACAACCGCTGTCGCGAAGACGGTTGTCCAGAACCGGGCCCGCCCGCTACCACGCCACAGGCCGTGAGCCAGCGCCAGAAGGAGAAGCACCCCGATCAACCCGTAGACCATGGATGCACCACCCGCAAACATCGTCGACGCCGGGAGCGCGGCCGCCACGAGCACGATGATCGAGGCAACGGCGACAGGAACAGGAACGCGTCGCTGACTCTGCTCGATCATCGGCTCATGGTAGGGGTTCTGCTGCCGCCGACCTCCTGCGGACCAGACGCGGACCGCTCACCCGCCTGCTCCTAGTGCGGTGTCCACTAACGTTCACCGGGTTTGTGGTGGGTGTTGTGGATCCTCGCCTGGTGGGCGAGCGACTCCCCTCCCGGATGGGTGGGGCGGGCCACCGCTGGCCAACCGATCCCGTGGTGCCGCCCGGGTGGGCGGCGGGGGTCACGTCGGGACTGACCTGCACCGGGGAGGTGTCGGCCGGCTCGACGGTGCGTGATCACCTGCGGCAGCACGAGGTGTGCTGGGCTGGTGGTGGGTCCGCCGCCCGGTGCCCGGGTGGCGATGGTGGCGGCCGCGCGCAGGTCGCGGTGCCCGGTGTATCGGCAGTATGGGCAGGTGGGGATCCGCCCTCGTGGTTTCGGTACCCGCCGGTGGCAGGTGGAGGAGGTGCCACGTTCGTCGACCAGCCGCAGGGTGATGCCGGCGAGGGTGGCCTTGTCGGTGAGGACCTGGATCAGCCGGCCGATCTGCCACTGCCGTAGCCGCAGGTTGTGCCGCCGCCCGGCTGGCAGGTCGAGGACGCCTCGGGGATCGCCGACGTGCAGGACACCGATCCGCTGCTGGACGGCCCAGGTGATGACGGCTTTGGCGGCTTCGTGTTGGGCCTGCCGGACCCGCCGCCGATGCCGGCCCTCCACCAGTCGCGCGCGACGGCGGTAGTGCCGCCACCGCCGCGAACCCTTCTGCCCGGGTCTCGGTGCCCGCCGGGCCACCGCCCGGCGGCGGGCTTTCGTGTCGGTCAGGTGCATCCGATGCTCGGCACGGATGCCCCTGCCGGACACCAACAACTCCTGCCCGGCCGGCCCGGCCACCGCGTACGGATGAATGGTCCCCAGATCCACACCGGCGACGCGGCCCGGATCCGGCTCCTCCCCAGGTGGATAGACGGTCATCGGAATCTCGGCGGTGACGTCGAGGAAGAGCCTGCCGCCCTCGTATCCCAGCGTGATCGATCGGATGTGCTCGACTGGGTAGGGCAGGTTGCGGGCCAGCCGCACCCACAACGGACGGCTGCCCTTCGCGCACGGGATCCGCACCCGCCGGCCGGTGATGGTGAACGTGCCGTGATACCAGCGCACTGGCACCAGAGCACGCCGCCGACGCGGAAACCGCCCTGTGGCGTCACCGGCCTTACGGCGCTTCGCCGCCGCGAACCAGGCATCCGAAAACCGCCGCAACACCGACCGGGCACCCGTCGAATCCAGATCACCGAACGTCCCTGGACCAGACGCCGCCAACTCACGGCACAACTCCTGATAGCCCACCAGGGGAAAGTCGCGGCGGCGGCGACGCCAGGCGTTGACCTCCAGAACACAGGCCCACACATCACCCGCCGAACGCAGCAGACCAATACAACGCCGCCGCTGCCCCGCCGTCACCCGCAGCCCCATCCGAGCGGTGCGATACACCACTGCCGGCACGACACGATCCCGACGACGAGGCACGAACCGCAGTCAACACCACCCGTACGACATTTCCCCGACCACGACCAACCCGGCCAACGTTAATGGACACCGCACTAGCCGCTGACCCGCTGCAACAACGCCACCAGGGCGTAGACCACTCCGACCCACGCAGCCACCTGCCCTGCGCGGAAAAAGGCGGTGCCGGCGAGAAGGAACCTCATTCTCGCGGCCTTCTCAGCTTCGTCGGGGTTCATGGCGATCTCTCCACGTCTCGGCGCTCTGAGGCTGATCCTTCATGATCTGGCTCGCGATGGGAACGGCCTGATGTTGATGAATCGTCAGTCACCGGCAGTCCTACCTGGTCCCGAGCATGAGCCCCAAGCCGAACAGGAGAAGACCGAGGATGGTGGATGCAATGGTGACCGCGTTCCACCCTGAAAACGTCCGGCGCGCCCAGTCCTCGAAATCAGATCTCACCGGCTGAGCAAAGCACCCCGATCCGAACGTCGCAAAGGCTGTCGACGCCGGCTGAACCCTGACCCCCTGTTCCGTGACCCCAAGCTGGCCGTTGAACAGGGGAAACGGCTGGTGGGGCGGGCGGGACTCGAACCCGCGACCGAGGGATTATGAGTCCCCTGCTCTAACCGGCTGAGCTACCGCCCCGGTACCGGGGCGGATCTTATCCCGCCCGGTCGATCACCGGCCAACGCACCGTCCCGACATCGCGGTGCGGTCCGAACGGACCGGACCGCTCGGAAGGGATTCAGCGTCGACGGCCTTCTCTCACCGGCGTCCCCTTCGCCTCAGCAGCACGATGGGCAACGCGAGGATAACAGTGAGCAGCCAGCCGATCACGACCGCACCCCACAGTACGGCGACGTCCTCCTCGGCGGTGGGGCTGATGAACATGCCGATGGTGAGCAGCAGGGTGAACCCACCCACGACAAGCGTGGCGAGGCCGCTGAGCACCATCAGCAGGATCTCCCACCCGGCCCGCTTCGGCCGGGCCAGGTACTCACGGGCCTCGCGGAGGGCACGCGGTTGCGGGATGTTCTCCGGGTCGCGGGGCGGCATGGTGATCTGCCGGTCGACCGGCACCCCGCTGTCGATGACGTTCATCGCCGCCGGATGCGTGTCGAACAGGGTCGGCTCGATGTGCAGCACGATCGCGTCGTGGCCGATGAGTTGCCGGGCGCCGTCGGGCCAGGCGAGCATCGCGGCGCAGTCGGCGTACCGGACGGTGAGGGTGCCGCCGGCACCGACGTGGCTGACCCCCTCGGTGCCGACGAGCAGGCGACCGTCGTCGTCGCGGGCGTGGTAGGTGGTGCCTGACACGGCCGACTCCGACGAGGTGGGCGCGGCGGTGAAGCCCGCCCAGTCGGCGCGGGTTCCGTCCGGCACCATCAGCAGTGCGGAAGCGTGCGCCTCCTGGGCGACCTCGTGCAGGTCCGTGACGGTGACCGCCTTGAGTTCGGCGAGGTGCTCGTCGATCGTGTGGTTCGGTTCGCCGGTGAGCAGGTTGAAGGCGTACGCGGGCAGCCGCGCGGCGTCGAACTCCGCGGTGGCGTACATGTCGACCCGCTTGGCCACCGCGGCGTCCAGGTCGCTCTGCTCGATCCGTCCGACCCGCAGCTTGGCCAGCACGTCGATGAATCCGCCGACGACCGCGTCCTGCTTCTCGGCGAGGGCGTCGGCGAGGGCGCGCAGGTGGGCGTGCCCGTCGCCGCGCGGTTCGTACCCCGTGTTGATGGTGTAGGAGAGCCCGGCGTCCTGGCGCAGTGCCCGGAACAGCTCGCGCTCCAGCACCTCGGCGAAGACGGTGGCGGCGGCCCGACGCCGCACCACGGCGTCGAGTACCACCGCCCGCGAGCCGTGCACGAAGTACGCCGGAGTGGTCGGCAGCGCCGACGAGGCGGCCGGTACCGGCTGCCGGGTGCCGGTGGGCAGGTCCAGCCGCAGCCCTTCGGGCACCCGGTCACCGGCGATCCAGAGCACCGCGTTCTCCCGGGTGAACCAGCGTGCGGCCCACTGGCGCAGTTCCTCGGCGGTGAGCCCGCTCAGCCCCCATTCCGGGTAGCTGCTGAGCCCGTGGTCGCGGGCACCGTGACGCCACAACGGGATGTCGTCGATCGCCGAACCTCCCCGGCTGCTCCACTCGGTGCGCAGGATGTCCTTCTCCACCTCCAGCCGGGCGGTGGGCAGTTCGGTGAGGTTGGCACAGACGGAGGTCAGGAAGGTGGCGATGTCCGCCGCCGAGCCCTGCATGTGGAAGGTGGTGAAGACCGGTCCGGTGGCGCCGTTGAAGTGGTAGTCGGCGCTGCCCAGCGGCGCGAGGACGAGGTGTTCGAGCAGGTGGGTGATGCCGTGGCGGGCCAGCGTCTCGTCGGCGGTGCCGACCCGGAAGGTCAGACCGGCGCGCATCGACCCGCCGGTGGGGGCGAGCAGCGTCGGCACCCCGTCGGTTTCCAGGTGTTGGATCACGGCCGTCCGCCCTTCGCGTACGCCTTGTCGCGGAACCGCTGGAACTGCCGCACCGCGTCGCCGAAGTAGCCGAACATCGACTCGTCACCGAGGTGTCCGAGGGCGGCGAACTGCTGCGCCGCCGGTGTCCACTCCTGCATGAGGCAGAAGGCGAGGGCGAAGGTGCTGCGTACCTGGACCCAGCCCCAGCCGTGGCGGAAATCGCGGTGCCAGACGGAGCGCTGGGCCGCTTCGTGGATCTCGGCGCGTACCCGCTGGCCGCGGAGGAACTCACCGGCGGCGGACAGGTTGCCGTGGTCGAGAGCCTGTTCCAGGTGCGCCTCGACGATGAGGACGGCGTTGGGCGCGCCGGCCGGTGCGGCGTCGGCGCACTCCCGGGCGAAGGCGTGTGTCCTGTCCCAGGTGCCGCTCCACTTGGGACAGAACTGCTGCAACAGGGAACCCTGTGCCGGCAGGTGGTGCGGGTGCGCGGCGGCGAGCCGGTCGTAGCGGCGCCGGGCCTCGGCCTGGCCGAGTTGCAGGCCGCGGGCGCTGGTGACCCGCTGGGTCCAGGCTGCCGCGTCCTGCGGGTGGCGGGCGGTGGCCTCGATGAGGATCTGCTCGGCCCGACGCAGATGATCGAAGAACTGGGCGAACTGTTCCCGGCTGACGTCCTGTGCCCGGCTGGCCGTCCGGATCCGCCATCCGGCGTGTATCAGGTGTGCCCCCAGCATGGCCGCGGCCAACGGGTCGTCCGGTCGCTCGGCGAGTGCCTTCCGCAGCAGCGGCTCGGCGTCCGGTGTGTCACCGACCTCGCCGACGAGGACCGTCCGACCGTGGGCGCCCTGGGCGTCGACGAGGGCGCTCAGCGCCGGCCAGTCACCGGCGGCCAGCGCGCCACGGGCGGCGGCCACCTGGGGGTACGCCGCCGCGGCGTCGAAGACCGGCGGCGGGAGGGGTGCGGGCATGGCGAGGATCATAGGTGATCATCTTCGGGTCGGTGACCCCGAATTGTCAGTGCTGGCGCAGGTGCCGCAGGGCGGCTCCGGCGGTGCGCCAGCCGCTGGCGAGTGCCCCCTGGATGGACGGGCTGTCGCGGTGGTCACCGGCGACGAACAGTCCGTTTCCCAGCCCCACCGGCTTACGTAGCCGGCCCTGTGGCGGCGGCGCGGCGGGCAGCGCGGCGGGGATCGTGACCGTGGTCAGGTGCGCCCAGTCGGCGGTGGGCCGCCCGTACAGCCGGGTCAGTTCCAGCCGCACGGCCGGCTCGGTCGGTACCGACGGCCCGACCACGGAGGTGGCGATCAGGTGCCGGCCGGTGGGCGCGTAGCCGGGCACGGCGTGGCTGACCACGACCGTGTTGGCGATCATCTCGCGGCGGTCGCCGTCGAGGAGCAGGATCGGCTCGTCCAACGGTGGCTCGGTGGCCGCGTGGTAGAAGGTGGTGTACGCGTGCATGCGCACCGGGGGCAGGTCCAGCAGCCGGGTGGCGGCGGGCGGGTCGGCGGCGACGATGACGGCCCGGCAGCGCAGCTCGCCGGCGGTGGTCCGGACGCGACCCGGCGCCACCTCGGCGACGGCGGTGTTCAGCTCCAGCAGCCCGGTCGGCAGCGGCGCGGCGACGGCCCGGGGCAGCGCCGCCATGCCCTCGGCGGGCAGGCCGACCCGGCCCCGGGCGAACGAGCGCAGCACCATCGCCAGGACGTGGCTGGAGGTGGCCAGTTCCCGGTCGAGCAGCACGCCGGAGAGGAACGGACGGAGCAGGTCCTCGATGATCGCGTGGGAGAGGCCCGCGCGACGCAGGGCCGCCTCGGCGGTGGTCTCTGGCCGGGCGAGCAGACGTTCGGGGGACAGCGTGGCGTAGCTCGCGGCGAGAGCGGCGAAGCGCAGCCGGTCGGGCAGGGAACCGACGGGGGCCAGAGCGGTGCCCGGACCACCGGCGGGCTCGCGCAACGGGTTGACCAGCCGCAGCAGCTGACCGCCCTTGCGTACCAGCACTCCCGAGACGAAGTAGCCGAGGTCGAGAGCGTCCACGTCGAGCAGCGCACCCACCCGGGGGTAGGCGGTGTTGAGGACCTGGAAGCCACGATCGAGCAGGAATCCGTCGACGGCATCGGTGGCGACCCGACCACCGAGCCGGTCGGTGGCCTCGACCAACTGCCAGGGCACCCCGGCGCGGTGCAGGCGGCGAGCCGCGGCGAGGCCGGCGAGACCGCCGCCCACGATCACCACGTCGGTGTCAGTGGACATCGGGTACCAGCGTAGACCGGTTGGCCTGGTGCCGCCGTGCGAAGAACCGGCGCGACCCCGGTCGGCGCGCTCTGGCGGGCGGAACGACTGACGCCCACCGGATCGGGCCGGTGGGCGTCCTGGTGAGAAGTGGAGCTCCCCCGTTTGGACTCGAACCAAAAACCTGCCGGTTAACAGCCGGCTGCTCTGCCAATTGAGCTACGGGGGACCGCAACAACGCCCGGAACGGATCGCTCCGCACCGCGCGCCGGGCACAAGAGTACAGGACGTCGGGGGGTGTTGGTCCAGGGGGTTCATCGGCCATCACCGAGCCGGCCGGTGGCCGTTTACCAGACAAATCGTCATCCTGGCACAAGGAGGTATGAGCGGAGAGCAGGATGGGTAGTTAGCTGCCGACGACAGGACGCAGGCGCGAATCGGTAGGTCCCGCCACCCGGCTTCCGGGAGCGGGACGACGGCGCGTCAGGTACGAAAGGAGCCGCCATGCGCGGAAAGATCATGTTCCTTGGCGGGCTGGCTGCAGGGTTCGTCCTGGGCGCCCGTGCCGGCCGGGAAAAGTACGAGGAGCTGGTGGTCCGGGGCCGCAAGGTGCTCGACCACCCGACCGTCCAGGAGGCGGCCGGGGTCGCGCAGGCCCAGGCGAACCGCCTCTACCACGAGGGCAAGGACAAGCTCGGCAACTCCAAGCTGGGCGAGAAGTTGAACTCCAACGGCAAGGAATCGCTCACCCCGGCCGACGACACGTTCGCCGGTACGCCGGCCACGGCCGGCAGCAAGTCGGGTTCCGGCACGTCGAGCTCCACTTCGACGTCCACCACCCCCCGCACCAAGCCGACCGGTACCGGAGCCAACGGCAGCACGCTCTGAGCAGCACGCTCTGAGTACTACGGACGGGGCCCGCCCCCCCCCACCGTGTACGGGGCCCGGCGGACCCCCCCCCCCCCGCCGACCCACGCGGGCAGGCGGTGTGGGAGTGGGGGGG
>NZ_JBAGKI010000043.1:0-51833 GCF_036689795.1 Micromonospora palythoicola
GGTGGTCCCCCCACCCGGGGGCGACCGGCCGGGTCGCCGCACCCGGGGGGGGCCCGGGGGCGGTTCGTTCGGCGCCCCCCCCGGCCCCACCCCCACGCCGATCCGGCGCGTCTACGGCCGCACCCGGGCACCCTGGGCGAGCAGCCCGTCGACGAGGGCACGGAGGCCGTCGACATAGGTGTCGCGGGGGGCCAGCACCGCCCACCGGTCCCCCAGCGCGGCCAGGTGCGGCAGCTTCTCGGCGTCGATGCTGCCGAAGAACGCCCCTTGACGGGTGACGGATTGGCCCTGACCACGGCGCGCGGTGTGCGACCGGACGAGAATCTCCCCGACGGTGTAGTACCAGATGCTGCGGAAGACGTACACGGCGTGCTCGGGAGTGCAGCCGTGGTCGACGGCGCCGGCCACGACCGCCTCGACCAGGCCCAGGGGAGAGTCACCGAGCCGGGCGATGAATCCGTCGGTGGTGAGGACCTCGGCGGCCCACGGCCACGCCGCCAGCGCATCGTGGATCGTCGCCGCCGCGACGATGACGCGCTCCCGTGGCTCATCGGGCAGCCGAGGGCGGGAGACCTGCTCGCCGTACTCGTTGATCAACAGAAGCAGCAGATCCTCTTTGTCCTGTACGTGGTGGTAGAGGGTGGTCGCTCCCACGCCGATCTCGGCGGCCAGCTTCCGGATGGTGAGCCGCTCCCACCCGTCGCGATCGATGAGACCACGCGCGGCGGCCAGGATCTGGGCGCGCGAGGTCGTCGGCGGTCTGCCGGGCCTGGGGCGCGGCGCATCGGCGTGGGGCACCGCCCCATCATGCCTCCTCGTCCACGGAGGTCCGCCGGGGTGACGCCGCCGCACCAGGCGAGCCGGACGCGGTGGACAGACTCCAGAAGTCGGCGTAGCGACCGCCACGACGCAGCAGTTCGTCGTGGCTGCCCTCCTCGACGACCCGCCCGTCGTCGAGGAAGACCACGCGGTCCGCGCGTCGGACGGTCCGCATCCGGTGCGCGACCATGATCACCGTCCGTCCCGGCATCAGCCGTTCGATGCCCTCGTGTACGGCCACCTCGTTGACCGGATCGAGCGCCGAGGTGACCTCGTCGAGCAACACGATCGGTGCGTCCCTCAGCAGTGCCCGCGCGATGGCGACCCGCTGGCGCTCACCACCGGACAGCGACGCGCCACCTTCGCCGACGTTCGCCGCCCAGCCACCGGGCAGCCGCTCGACGACCTCGTCCAGCCGCGCGGCGGTCGCCGCCGCCCGCACCTCGGCCTCGCCGGCGTCGGGGCGACCGAGCCGGACGTTCTCCTCGATCGTGCCGTCGAAGAGATGGACGTCCTGGAACACGATGGCGATCTGTGCCAGCAACACGCCCGGATCGATCCGCCGCACGTCGACACCGCCCACCCGCACCGCTCCCGACTCCACGTCGTAGAACCGGGCGATCAGCTGGAGCAGGGTGCTCTTGCCCGCGCCGGACGGACCGACGACGGCCATCCGCTGCCCCTGCGGCACCGACAACGACACGCCGTCGAACACCGTACGATCGTCGTGGCGGAACGTGACCGCGTCGAACTCCAGGTCGAAGCGCTGCGGCCGGACCGGCTGATCCGGTTCGGGAAGCGGCTCGGCGCGCAGCACCCGGTCGAGCCGGTCCAGCTCGGCACGGGCGGTGCGCAACCTGCCCCCGATGTCGGACAGCGACAGCAGCGGGTCGGCACTTCGGGCGGCGAGCACGAGAATGGACAGGACCTCCGCGGCTCCTAGGTCGCCACCGAGCGCGAGATAGGTCCCCAGCACCAGGATGGTGGTGAAGACCGCCTGCACGATGAGGGTCAGACCCACCGCGCCGGGCAGCACCGACATCGTCTGGCGGCGGGAGGCCCGCTCCACGCCCTGCAGCGCGTCGTCGAGCAGGCTGAACCGCTCGCCACTGCGGCCGCCGACCCGCAGCACCGGCTGGGCCTGCAGGTACTCGATGACCCGGGCGCTGGCCTCGTTGTTGCGCGCGGCGTTGTCGGCGTCGTTGGCAGCCGTCAACCGCGCGGTCCACCGCTGGGTCAGCACCACGAGCGGCGCCGCCATCAACGCGGCCAGCCCGAGCTGCCAGTTGAACACCGTGATCACGGCAACGATCGTCAGCGGCGTCACGCAGGCGGAGACGAACGGCCCGAGCAGGTGCGCCGACACGCCCATCGCCGTCAGCAGTCCACGGCTGGCCATCACGGACACCTCGCCCACCCGGGCGGCGTCGTACCAGCCGATGGGCAACCGGGCCAGGTGTTCGCCAAGGCGGTGGTACATGCCCCGCAGCATCGTGGTCCCGACGCGCATGCCGGACAGGTCGCTGGCATACCGCAGCACCGCATAGACCGCGACGGAGACCGCGAACGCGATCAGCCAGGGCCAGGCATCCGACGGGGTGTCCCCGAACAGGGCCCGCAGCACGGGCACCAGCAGCGCGTAGAGCAGACCCTCCAGCACCGCGGTCACCGTCATCAGGGCGACCGTGCGACGCATCGGCGCGGCGTACTCGTCGCCGAGCACCCGCAACAGCCTCCTGATCATCGGGAAAGGTCTCCTTGCAGTACACCACCGCGGGCTTCGCTGTCGTCGGCGACGGCCGACTGCTGGGTCCGCCAGAAGGCGGCGAACTTTCCATCCTGGGCGAGCAGGTCGCTCGGCCTGCCCTGCTCGACGACCGCCCCGTCCTCCAGCACCACGACAAGGTCGGCGTCGGCGATGGTCTCCAGGCGGTGGGCGATGACCAGGACGGTCCGGTCGCGCAGCGTCGACAAGGTCTGCCGGACCGCCTGATCGGTCCTCGGGTCGGCGAAGGCGGTCGCCTCGTCCAGCACCAGGACGGGCGTGTCCGCGGCCAGGGCACGCGCGATGGCGATGCGTTGCGCCTCGCCGCCGGAGAGCGTGGCGTCCTCGCCGAGCACGGTCTCGTAGCCGTTCGGCAACGCGAGGACGCGGTCGTGGATGTGCGCCAGCCGGGCGGCGCGAGTGATCTCCTCGGGGGTCGCGTGCGGGACCGCCAGCGCAATGTTGTCCGCGACCGACGCGCGCAGCAGCCGGACGTCCTGGAGGACGAAGGAAACCCGGCGGTAGAGCTCACCGGCGTCGAGGTCGCGCAGGTCGACGCCGCCGAGGCGCACCGAGCCGTGCGTCGGGTCGAAGAACCGGGGCAGCAGTTGCCCGAGCGTGGACTTTCCGCTGCCGGACGGTCCGACCACCGCGGTGAGCGTGCCCGGCTCCAGCGTCAGGTCGATCCCGCGCAGCACCTCGGGGCCGCCGTCGTAGCCGAACCGGACGTCGCGCAGCTCCACCCGGTTGTCCTGCGGCGTGGCCGGGCGCGCGGGCTGCGGCAGCGCCTCCACCCCGAGAACCTCGCGGATGCGGCCGACCGCGCGGCCGGCGGCCTGCATGTCGTCGAAGCCGTGGCCGAGGGCCGCGACCGGTGCGGTGAGCCCCAGCCCGAGCAGCAGGAAGGGCAGCAGGTCCACCGGCACCAGGGCGCCGGAGGTGATCCGCACCGTGCCGCCGATCAGCACCACCAGCAGCACGAAGGGCGGTGACAGCGCCAGCTGCATGCCGGCGGCGACGGCGGATACACCGCCTACCCAGCGGGTGAAGATGTCGACGAACTCGTCGGCGGCGGTGCGGAACCGGTGGTGCGCACGCTCGGCGCCGCCGAACGCCTTGACCACGGCGATGCCCTGCACGAACTCGACGACGGAGGTGGCGATCCGGCCCATCGCCGCGTCGAGGTCCCGCTGCTGCCGCGTACGGGCCGCGGTCATCAGCAGCGGCACGTGCGCGAGGGCCAGTACCACGGGGATCAGGGTGATCAGAGTGAGTCGCCAGTCGACGGTGAGCAGGTAGGCGAGCGACACCAACGGCACGACGAAGGCGGAGACCAGTTCGCCGGGAGCATGGGCGATGAACGGGTGCACGGCGGCGACGTCGTCACCGACCACTCTCGCCAGTTCGCCGCTGCGTCGACGGGAGAGCCAGCCGATGGGTGCCTGCCCGAGGCTTCGGGCCAGTGCCCGGCGCAGCGAGAGCTGCACCCTGCCGTCGAGGACGTGACCGAGCCCCGACGCGGCACCCGTGAAGATCAGGCGGACGAACAGACCGGCCGCACCCAGGGTCACGGCGGTCCACACCCGGTCGGTGTCGACCGGGCCGGGCGAGAACAGGGCGCGTCCCAGCTCGATCACCGCGAACAGCGGTGCCAGTCCGGCGACGGCGCCGACGACCTGCAGGACCACGACGACCGCGAAGTGCGGCACATGGGGGCCCAGCAGAGCCGCCGCGCCAACCGGCTGTCGTGCGGCGGGACGGTCAGGCGGCGAAGCCGTTTGGCGCGCTCCGTCCGCAATGGAATGAGTCACGCCCATCGCCCCCGTCCACATTTTCAAACATGTTCGGGAATTAATGTACCGCGAAGCCGCCCGCGCCGTGGTCCGGCTTTGTGAGGGCCTCGCCCGGCCGCGGCGCGGCGTTGGCGTGAGGTACTCCGACACCCGCCCGTCGTCAGGGACGGGCAGCCCGATCGGCCGAATCCTCCTCGGGGCCGGCGTGCGGCCGGTCGGGTACGCGCATCCGCCACGCGTCGGTGATCAGCTCGTCCAGCCGCTCGACGGTGACCGCCGCCAGGCGCACCATCACCAGTGGCAGCCCGTCGTAGGCGGGTGTGGTGAAGAACAGCGACGGTTCGCCGAGCAGCAGTGCCTGCTTCTCGGCCTCGTCGCCGACGTACAACACGGCGATGTCGGTCCGGATGACGCGGGGCTTGCCGGGTCGGCGCTCGGGATAGGACCAGACGAAGCCCCGGTCCGCGACCCGGAAGTCGAAGCCGTCACTGTCGATCTCCACGACGTGCGGTAGCGCCAGGGCCAACCGGCGGACGTCGGCGGCGTCAGCCATCGTCCACCCCTGAGATCACCGATCGCGGCATGCCGAGAGGTTAGCCGCCGACACCGACAGCGACGCCGCGTCGGGGCCGACGGCCCGCCGCGTGCCCGGCGGACCGTCGGGGGCAGCGGACCGACGGGTCAGCGGGACAGCGCCCGCTCCAGCTCCGCCTTCGACATCGACGAACGGCCCTTGACGCCACGCTTCTTCGCCTCGTTGTACAGCTGTTCCTTGGTGCGCCCGCCGGCGCCGCGATGCGAACGCTTGCCGCCCCGGTGGCCCGACGAGACATCGTCGATCGACGATCGACTCGCGGTCCGCGCCTCACCGGAGCGGGCCCGCTCCTTGTTGACCGTACGCGCCGCGATCTCCTCGGCCCGGCCGGTGGACACGCCGCGCTTCTTGGCGCTGGCCTTGATGTGTTCGTACTGCCGTTCTCTTTTCGGACTGGATCCCGCAGGCATGGAGTGCCTCCCTCCACCGACAGTGGTCAGTGGTCAGGTGCCCCACCGTCGGCCACCGAAACATCCGGCGCGCGAACCCGCCCCGCAACCGGGCGGCGGGACGGACACGGCCCGCCCCGCCGCCGCGGATGCCGGTGACTCAGGAGGTGAACTTGTCCAGCGCCAGCTCGATGGCACCGCTGTCCGGCTGGGCGTACGCCCGCATGGTCTCCTTGTTGTAGGAGATGAAGCTCGGGCAGCGCACCGCCGGGGCGTTGACCCGCCCACCCTCACCGATCTTCTCGCCGGTTTTGGCGGCGTAAAAGGTGAGCGTGTAACGCGAGGAGACGTAGTCGACGGTGACCTGCTTGTCGTCGCGGTCCTTGTACTGGCACTTGCGGGGCGTACCCTCGCTGCCCTGCTCGAAGGTGAGGCAGCCGACGACGGAGACCGACGCCCACTCGGAGGTCTTGGCGTAGTACTGCTTGTCGAAGCCCACCGACTTGCTCAGCCAGGACTCCGGACGCTCCGGCGAGTTGGCGAACGTGTAGACCTTGGTGCCCTTCGCCCCGGTGTAGGGCGCGGCGTTGAGGATCGGGCTACCTTCGCACACGGCGGACATGTCGCTGGAGTTGCGGGCGGTCACCGCGTTGTTGTTGTCGGGCTGCTGCTCGGCGGGGGGAGCGATCGACGGCGCCTCGGTCGGGACACCGGGCGCCTCGCTGCGCTGCCCGGCGACCGGCTCCCCCTCGTCGTCGCCGGCCAGTACGAAGAAACCGATCACTCCGCCACAGGCGACGAGCACCGCCATCACGGCGGCACCGATGCCCAGACCGAGCCAGAGGCCCTTGTTCGAGGACTTCGTCGGCTGCGGCCCGTAGGACGGTGGCGGCGGCACCGGCGCCCCGTACGGCGAGGGGTAGCCGGCCGGGGCGACCGGCGAGCCCGCCGGGCCGACCGGAGAGCCGGGTGGTGTGCCCCAGGGGGCGGCGTTCGGATCCGGCTGTTGCCCACCGTACGGAGGGTGGCTGTCACTCATCTGATGCCCTTGTCGAAGTCGAGAGGTTACCTGGCCGATGATCAGAGTCAGGGTAGTGAGCAGCGCAAGTCCGGACGCCGGCGACTCCCCGGCCATCCAGCTGACGGACCTCGCGCGTGGGTTGACCGGTGTGCCGACGCCGCGCGGCGGGTACCTGTCGGACACGCAGAGGAGGACGAGATGACGACCGACCCGAGGTACACGCCGATCGCGATGACCGGGACCGGCAAGCTGGTCGACGACGACGGCGACACCGGCACCGAGTTGGTCGGCGCGGACGACGCGGCGGCCGACGCCGCACGAGCCGGCGCCGACATCGACCTGACCGCAGCGGACGCAGACACCGATCCGACCCCTGTCGGCGCGGCCGATGCCGAGGCGGACCGGCGACGCGCCGCTGGCGAAGACTGAGTCGGGCTCCGCCCGACCGTGGCCCCGGGACGCACGTCCCGGGGCCACAGTTGATCGATCAATTCGATGTATCGAAATATTGCGTTCTGGTTTCGACCCGTCGTAGGCTGCTGTGGGAGCGCTCCCGGTCCCTCGTCCACTGCCGCCGGAGTGCCGTACCACCACCACGACCAGATTGCGACGGTCCACCATGAAGCAACCTCCGCGCCGCCTGCGGCGCCTGCTGGTCGCGGCCGGTGCCGTCGGCGCGTTGACCCTCGGCGCGTTGACGGTCCTGCCCACCGCCAACGCGATGGCCGCGACCGGCTGCTCCGTGACCTACACGACGAACAGCTGGTCCGGCGGGTTCACCGCGAGCGTCACCGTCACCAACCTCGGCGACCCGCTCAGCAACTGGACGCTGGGGTTCACCTTCCCCGACGGTGGCCAACGACTCACCCAGGGCTGGTCGGCCACCTGGAGCCAGAGCGGCAGCTCCGTCACCGCACGAAGCGCCAGCTGGAACGGTTCGCTCGGCACCGGAGCCAGCACCAACATCGGCTTCAACGGCAGCTTCACCGGCGCCAACCCGGCACCGAGTTCGTTCACGCTCAACGGCACCGTGTGCACGGGCTCGACCACGCCGACCACTGCCCCGCCGCCCACCACGACGCCACCGACGACCAACCCACCGACAACCCCGCCGCCACCGGGAACCCAGACCCCGGTCGGCATCAACGGGCAGCTGCGGGTGTGCGGGGTCAACCTCTGCAACCAGTACGGCCGGCCGATCCAGCTGCGCGGCATGAGCAGCCACGGCATCCAGTGGTTCGGCAACTGCTACAACCCGGCCTCACTCGACGCGCTCGCCACCGACTGGCGCGCCGACCTGTTCCGCATCGCGATGTACGTGCAGGAGCAGGGCTACGAGACCGACCCCGCGGGCTTCACCAACCGGGTCAACAACCTGGTCGAGGAGGCCACCCGGCGCGGCATGTACGCGATGATCGACTTCCACCTGCTGACCCCGGGTGACCCGATGTTCAATCTGGAGCGGGCCAAGACCTTCTTCGCCGCCGTCTCCGCCCGGCACGCCGCGAAGAACAACGTGATCTACGAGATCGCCAACGAACCCAACGGGGTGAGCTGGTCGACCATCAAGAACTACGCCGACCAGGTGATCCCGGTGATCCGGGCCAACGACCCGGACGCGGTGGTCATCGTGGGCACCCGGGCCTGGTCCTCGCTGGGCGTCTCCGAGGGCGCCAACCACACCGAGATCGTCAACAACCCGGTGAACGCCAGCAACGTCATGTACGCGTTCCACTTCTACGCCGCGTCGCACAAGGACAACTACCGTGCCGAGGTGGAGCGGGCCGCCGCCCGGCTGCCGCTGTTCGTCACGGAGTTCGGCACGGTGGACTACACCGGTGACGGGGGCGTCGACCTGACCAGCAGCGCCCAGTGGCTCGACCTGCTCGACCGGCTGAAGATCGGCTACGCGAACTGGACCTTCTCCGACAAGGCCGAGGGCAGCGCCGCGTTGCGGCCGGGCACCTGCAACGGCAGCTCCTACACCGGTACCTCGGTGCTCACCCCCTCCGGGGCCTTCATGCGCGAGCGCATCCGCACCCCGGACAACTTCCCCACCAGCTGATCCGAGCGCACCACCACCACGCGGCCCCGGCGGTTCACCGCCGGGGCCGCACCCCGGTGCTGGGTCGGGCTCAGCTCTCGTCGGGCACCGGACCGATGAGCGAGTCGGCCGGCCCGGTGGAGCCCGCGGGGTACTCCTGCAGCGGCACCGCACCGGTCTTCCAGGCAGCCAGCACCGGCTCCACGATGCGCCAGCACTCCTCGGCGACGTCGGCGCGGACCGACAGGGTCGGATCACCCTCGAAGGCGCCGCGCAGCACCTCGCCGTACGCGGGCAGGTCGCCGGGGCCGAACGCCGCCGTCAGGTTCACCTGTTCCAGTTCGAAGGGATTCCCCGGACCGTTGATGTTGAGGTCCAGGCCGAGCCGGTCCGGTCCGAAGCCGATCCGGAGCCGGTCCGGCCGGTCGTAGCCGGTCAGGCCGTCGGGTACCCGGGTCGGCTGCTTGAAGGTGATGATCGCCTCCTTGCGTACCGCGTCCATCGCCTTTCCCGAGCGCAGCCGGAACGGCACTCCCGCCCAGCGCCAGGTGTCCACCGTGACCGCCAGTTCCGCGAGCGTCTCCGTGCCCCGCGCCGGGTCGACGCCGGGCTCGTCGGCGTAGTTCGGCAGCTGCCGACCGTCGATCTCCCCTGCGGTGTACCGCCCCCGCCGGCTGGCGGCCACCGGATCGTCACGCCACAGCCGGGTGGCCCGCAGCACCTGCGCCTTGCGTCCCCGCACCTCCTCGGACCGCAGGGTCGGCGGCGGGTCCATGGCCAGCAGGGCCAGCACCTGGAGCAGGTGGGACTGGACCATGTCCACCAACGCGCCGGCACCGTCGTAGTAGCCCGCCCGTCCTTCCAGACCGAGGGTCTCGTCGAAGACGATGTCCACGCAGGCCACGTGTGCGGAGTTGAGCACCGGCTCGAAGATGCGGTTGGCGAAGCGCAGGCCGAGCAGGTTGAGCACCGTCGACTTGCCGAGGAAGTGGTCGATCCGGTGGACCTGGTTTTCCGGCACCAGGGTGGCCAGCAGTTCGTTGAGCGAGCGGGCCGAGATCCGATCGACGCCGAAGGGCTTCTCCAGCATCAGCCGGGTGCCGGGTGGCACCCCGATCCGGGCCAGCGCGGCGGCCGACCGGGCGGTCACCAGCGGCGGCAGCGCGAAGAAGATCACCAACGGCCCGGTGCAGCAGCTCAGCAGCGACCGCAGGTCCTCCTCGCGCGTCACGTCGGCGGGCAGGTAGCGCGACTCGCGGATCACCTGCGACTCCAGCGGCCCCACCGCGCCGACGGCGCCGAAGGAGTCGGTCACCCGGCGCCGCCAGCGCTCGTCGTCCCAGCCGTCCATGCCGCTGCCGATCAGCCGCAACCCGGGCACGGCACCGGTGGCCAGCAGCCGGCCCAGGCCGGGCAGCAGCAGGCGCCCGGTCAGGTCACCGCTGGCGCCGAGCACCAGCAGTGTCTGCCGTACGCCGGAGGCGGCGGTCGCCGCGGGGACAGCAGCTGCGGAGGCGCTCGATGCCGGTGTCGTCATGCCACCACCATGCCCTGTCCCGGCGATCGGCAAGCACCGGACCCCGGGGACTCGCCGGCCGTTCGCTCACCGCACGCGGGTCCGTGCGGATCGTCACCCCCCGTGGCGTCGGAGTTCCCACGGTCGTGGTGTCGGGCGGGCGAGCCGATCTTCGTGTGGCAGGCTGGTCTCACGGTCGGCCGGGACGAGGCCGGCGACGTGCCCGATCCCGCGAGGAGACGATCGATCCGATGGCTGCGGACGTCACCAGCACCGACGAGTGGCAGGCCCTGCGCAAGCACGCCGACGAGATCCGCGGGACACACCTGCGGGACCTGTTCGCCACCGATCACGACCGGGGCCGACGGTTGACCGTCGAGGTGGCCGACCTCTACGTCGACTACAGCAAGAACCTGGTCACCGACGAGACGTTGCGCCTGCTGACCGCGCTGGCCGAGCGGGTCGGGCTGACCGATCGGATCGCCGCGATGTTCGCCGGGGCCCACATCAACGGCACCGAGGATCGCGCGGTGCTGCACACCGCGCTGCGCCTGCCGTCGGACGCCACCCTCACCGTCGACGGGCAGGACGTGGCGGCGGACGTCCACGCGGTACGGCGCCGGATGGCCGAGTTCGCCGAGAAGGTGCGCTCCGGTCAGTGGCGCGGGCACACCGGCGAGCGGATCCGCACCGTGGTCAACATCGGCATCGGTGGCTCCGACCTGGGGCCGGTGATGGCGTACGAGGCGTTGAAGGCGTACCGCGACGCCGGTCTGAGTTGCCGGTTCGTGTCGAACATCGACCCCACCGACATCCACGACACGATCGCCGACCTGGACCCGGCGAGCACGTTGTTCGTGGTGGTGTCGAAGACCTTCTCCACCCAGGAGACCCTGGCCAACGCCGAGCAGGCCCGGCACTGGCTGCTGGCCGGCCTCGACGCCGACGCCGACGCGGTGGCCCGGCACTTCGTCGCGGTCAGCACCAACGCCCAGCGGGTGTCGGACTTCGGCATCGACCCGGCGAACATGTTCGGCTTCTGGGACTGGGTGGGCGGTCGGTACTCGCTGCCCTCGGCGGTGGGCCTGTCGGTGATGCTGTCGATCGGGCCGGCCGGCTTCGACGAGATGCTGGCCGGCTACCACGCGGTGGACGAGCACTTCCGCACCGCACCGCCGACCGCCAACGCGCCGGTGCTGCTCGGCCTGCTGAACGTCTGGTACACCAACTTCCTGGGCGCGCAGACCCACGCGGTGCTGCCGTACTCGCAGTACCTGCACCGGTTCCCCGCCTACCTGCAACAGCTCACCATGGAGAGCAACGGCAAGTCGGTACGCACCGACGGTCGTCAGGTGTCGTACGACACCGGGGAGATCTTCTGGGGCGAGCCCGGCACCAACGGTCAGCACGCCTTCTACCAGCTGTTGCACCAGGGCACCCGGCTGGTGCCGGCGGACTTCATCGGGTTCAGCGAGCCCAACCACGACATCGGTGACATGCACGACCTGTTCATGTCGAACTTCTTCGCCCAGACCGCGGCGCTGGCCTTCGGCCGGACCGCCGAGCAGGTGGCGGCCGAGGGTACCGCCGCCGACCTCGTGCCCCACAAGGTGATGGCCGGCAACCACCCGACCACGTCGATCGTGGCCGACCGGCTCACTCCGGCCACGCTCGGCCAACTGGTCGCCCTCTACGAGCACATCGTGTTCACCGAGGGTGCGATCTGGGACATCAACCCGTTCGACCAGTGGGGTGTCGAACTGGGCAAGGTGATGGCCAACCAGCTCGCCCCGCTGCTCACCGGCGAGGCGCCCGACCTGACCGAACTGGATTCGTCCACCGCCGCCCTGATCTCCCGCTACCGCGCCCAGCGCAACCGCCCCTGACCGGCGGCACACGACCGCTCGCGGCGGCCACTGCCGCAAGATCCGTGCAACTACGGCGATGGTGCCGCACCGGAGGCGCCTGGAGGCAGCAGCATCAGCGAAGTTGCACGGATCTCGACGGGCTCACGTCGGGCGTGGTGCGGGAACGTTTGTCTTCCGGTCTCGCGCTTCGAAACAGCTTGGACTCGGCTGGCGCGCGTCGGGCACAGTCAAGGCGTGACGAACTCCATCACCGTACGCCACCGCTCCATGGCTGAGATCGTGGCAGGACTGCACGTGGTGCGGCGCTCCCCTCGGATCGTCGGCACCCTGGCACTGGCCGTGCGCCGGCCGGCCGTCGACGTCCGGGAGGTGCTGTCCCAGGCCGAACTGGACACCACCGTCGGGCTGATCGGCGACAGCTGGAGCCAACGGCCCAGCTCACGAACGAGCGACCGGTCACCGCACCCCGACATGCAGCTGAACGTCATCAACTCCCGTTTCGTCGAGCTGATCGCCGGCCCCGATCGCGACGCCTGGGCGCTTGCCGGGGATCAGCTCTACGTCGATCTGGACCTGAGCCTCGACGCCCTGCCAGCCGGTACCCGCCTGGCGATCGGCGACCGGGCCGTCATCGAGGTGACCGACCAGCCGCACAACGGTTGCGCCAAGTTCGCTGCCCGGTTCGGGCGGGACGCCCACAAGATCGTCTGGAGCGAGGAGGGCCAGCAACTGCGTCTTCGCGGCCTCAACGCCCGGGTGGTCGTCGGTGCGACGATCAAGGAAGGCGACACCGTCCGGCAGTTGCCCGCCGACCTCGACCAGCCGGACACCCGGCTGCCGTGACGGGATACCGCGTGATGGTGTGCAACGGCGTAGCCGTTCGTGGAGTTGCGTCCAAGCGCTGGGTCAGCCGTGCCCGGTCCGACCGTTGAGCAGGCGATCACCCGTGCCCACCGGGAGGAGTGGGCACGGGTGGTCGCCAGCCTCGCCCGCCGCTTCGGTGACCTCGATGTCGCCGAGGAAGCGACGGCCGAGGCGTTCGTAGCGGCCGTGGAGCGGTGGCCGCGCGAGGGCCTACCGCCCAGTCCCGGCGGTTGGCTCGCCACCACCGCGACCCGCAAGGCTATCGATCGGCTTCGCCGCGAGTCCCAGCGCGACGTCAAGCACCGGGCGGCTCGGATCGTCCACGACGACACCCCGGCCGAGCCGACCGGCCCGATCGAGGACGACCGCCTCAGGTTGGTCTTCACCTGCTGCCACCCGGCGCTCGCGATGCAGGCCCGGGTGGCGCTGACGCTGCGCCTGCTCGGCGGTCTCACCGTCAGCGAGATCGCCCGCGCCTTTCTGGTCCCGGAGACCACGATGGCGCGACGGATCACCCGCGCCAAGGCGAAGATCAGGGCAGCCGGCATCCCCTACCGGTTGCCGGCCACCCGCGACATCCACGAGCGGCTCGTCGGTGTGCTCGCCGTCGTCTACCTCGTCTTCAACGAGGGCTACCTCGCCAGCGAGGGAGACGAGGCGGTACGCGTCGACCTCAGCGACGAGGCGATCCGCCTCGGCCGGTTGCTGCGGACCCTTCTCCCGGACGACGGCGAGGTGGCCGGCCTGCTCGCCCTGATGCTGCTCACCGACGCCAGGCGGTCGGCGCGGGTGTCCCGTACCGGGGAGTTGGTGACCCTTGAGGAGCAGGACCGCAGCTGCTGGGACCGGGACCGCATCGCCGAGGGCCACGCTCTGCTCCACGAACGGATCAAGGTGGTGGCGGCCGGCGGTGACCCACCCGGGCGTTACCAGTTACAGGCCGCGATCAACGCCGTCCACACGATCGCCCCCTCCAGCCGGGAAACCGACTGGTCCGGCCTCCTCGCCCTCTACGACCAGCTGGCGCTGCTCGACCCCTCACCGATCGTGCGGCTCAACCGGGCGGTCGCCGTCGCCGAGGTCGCCGGCCCCGCGGTCGGCCTCGCCGAGACCGACCCGCTCGGCGAGGCTCTCGGTGGCTACCACGCCTTCCACGCCGCCCGTGCCGACCTGCTGCGACGTCTCGGACGCCACGGCGACTCGCGGGCGGCGTACGACCGGGCCATCCGTCTCGCCGGCAACCCCGCCGAACGGGCCTACCTCACCCGCCGCCGTGACCAGCTCGCCTGCTGACCCGGGAAGAATCGTCCGGCACCTTGTCGCATGGGCGGCGGGTCGCTCGTAGATCAGGTGAGAGCGGCCCGAGGGGCCGCCGGGACAAGGGAGCTATGCGATGGCGCGGTATCTGATCTCGTTCAACGACGGCGCGATGGATCACATCCCCGACGAGGACTGGCCCGACGTGGGCAGGGCGGCGCACGCGGTGACGCAGGAGGCCGTGGACGCCGGGGTGTTCGTGTTCGCCACCGGACTACAGCGGCAGCGGGCCAGCGTCGTGGCCACGGACGGGCTGGTCACCGACGGACCGTACCCGGAGACCAAGGAGGTCATCGGCGGATTCATGGTCGTCGACGTGGCCGAGCGCGAGGATGCGCTGGCGTGGGCCGCCAAGATCGCCGCCGCCTGCCGGTGCGCACAGGAGGTCCGGGAGCTGATGGCGGACCCCGAGACGGACGAGATGCTTCGTCAGGCGGACAGACGAGGCTGACACCCCCGAGGGCGGGGACCGGGCGTGCGACCGAACCCGGTCCCCGAGCCCGGCCGGAACCCGCGTGCCGTTCGAGGGCGCCTTCATGGCGCTCGGTGACGGCACGCACGAGTTGCCGGTCAACGGCGCGGTGCGCAAGGTGATCGGCAAGACCGACGGCGACGAGGTGGTCGTACACCTGACGCAACGCCGGAACTAGGAACCCATCTGCCGTCCTGCGAGGCCGTCCCGGTGGTCCCTGCACTCCTGGTGTGCGGACGGCGGCCCACGGCAGTGTGGGTCCTGTCGAGCTGAGTTGTTCGTGCTGTCACGCTGACCGGCGGCGAGCCCGATGTCGCGGCGGCCCGACGTCAGGGCGGCCGAGACCGCGATGTGGGCTGTGACCCGTTTGCGCTATCAGGTCGACAGCACCCGCAGACCCGCCGCCATGCTCCCGCCGGGTGCCGCTCATCGGATCTTCCGTTCGGTTGGCTTTCGGTCCGTTCTGGCCCAATGGGTCACTGCGGGTGCCCGGGCTCCCCCCGTTGTCCGGGCACCCGCGTCGAGACGACGCGACCGAGGAGCACAGCCCATGCGGAGCACCATCAACAGCGCCGCCGTGAGCGAGTTGGACACCGGAGGTGGGCACACCGACCACACTCGACTGCTGGAACGGACCCTGTTCGAGGTGAAGCGGGTGATCGTCGGCCAGGACCGGCTGGTGGAGCGGTTGCTGACCGCGCTGCTCGCCCGGGGTCACTGCCTGCTGGAAGGGGTGCCCGGGGTGGCCAAGACCCTCGCGGCGGAGACCCTGGCCACGGCGGTGGGCGGCAGCTTCGCCCGAATCCAGTTCACCCCGGACCTGGTGCCGTCGGACATCCTCGGTACCCGGATCTACCGCGCCTCGACCGAGACCTTCGACGTCGAGCTGGGGCCGGTCATGGCGAACCTGGTCCTCGCCGACGAGATCAACCGGGCGCCGGCCAAGGTGCAGTCCGCGCTGCTGGAGGTGATGGCCGAGGGGCATGTCTCGATCGGCGGGCGGACCTACCCGGTGCCCACCCCGTTTCTGGTGCTGGCCACCCAGAACCCGATCGAGTCCGAGGGCGTCTACCAACTTCCCGAGGCACAACGGGACCGGTTCCTGATGAAGATCGTCGTCGACTATCCGACCGACGACGAGGAGCTCGGCATCCTGTACCGGATGGGCACCGACGTCCCGGCCGCCCGGCCGGTGCTGGACCCGACCCGGCTGGCGACGTTGCAGGCCAGGGCCCGGGAGGTCTTCGTCCACCACGCCCTGGCCGAGTACGTCGTACGGCTGGTGCTGGCCACCCGTGACCCGCGGCGCTTCGGCCTGCCGGACGTGGCCGCGCAGCTGGCGTACGGTGCCAGCCCACGGGCCACCCTCGGCCTGGTCGCGGCGGCCCGGGCGCTGGCCCTGCTGCGTGGCCGGGACTACGTGCTGCCGGCCGACGTGCGGGAGATCGCCGTGGACGTGCTCGCCCATCGGCTGGTCCTCTCCTTCGACGCGGTCGCCGACGACGTCGACCCCGGCGAACTGGTGCGGCGGGTCGTCGCGACGGTGCCACCTCCACAGATCGCTCCCGCCCAGCAAGCCCAGGGGCCGGGCCTGGGAGCGGCGGCGTGAACGAGAACGCGACGAGCCTCGGGCACCTGGCGCCGCACCGTCGGCTGCGCCGGCTGGAACTGACCATCACCCGCCGCCTCGACGGGCTGCTGCACGGGCAGCACCTGGGCCTGTTGCCGGGGCCGGGCAGCGAACCGGCCGGCAGCCGGGAGTACCGCCCGGGCGAGGACGAGGTCCGGCGGATGGACTGGTCGGTGACCGCTCGCACGGCCGTTCCGCACGTGCGTACCGTCGACGCCGACCGGGAGCTGACCACCTGGCTGCTCGTCGACGCGACGCCCAGCATGGACTTCGGCACCGCCGAGTTGGAGAAACGGGAGCTGGCGGTGGCGGCCGTCGCCGCCGTCGGCTTCCTGACCGCCGGCTCCGGCAACCGGCTCGGCGCGCAGGTGCTCGGCGACGCCGGGATACGCCGCTTCCCCGCCCGCTCCGGCCGGTACCACCTGCTCAGCCTGCTGCGCGCCCTGCTGGAGGTGCCGCGGGGCCGACCGGCGAGCGACCCCGTGCCGCTGGCCGGGGCCATCGACGGGCTGCGCCGGTCGGCAGGCCGTCGCGGGCTGGCGGTGGTCGTCTCCGACTTCCTGGACGGCCTGCCCGACGAGGGGGTGGCCGGCGCCGGAAGCGGGCCACCGGACTGGGAACTGCCGTTGCGCCGGCTGGCCGCGCGGCACCAGGTGCTCGCCGTCGAGGTCCGTGATCCGCGTGAGCTGGAGCTGCCCGACGTCGGCCTGATCACGCTCGTCGACCCGGAGAGCGGTCGGCGGCGCGAGGTCGCCACCGGCAGCCGGCGGCTGCGCGACCGCTACGCGGCGGCGGCCGCCGCCCAACGGCTGGCCGTGGCGCGGGCGCTGCGCCGGGCCGGCGCGGCGCACCTACCGCTGAGCACCGACCGGGACTGGATCGCCGACATCGTCCGGCACGTCCACGGCCAGCGTCGGCTGGCCCGGGCGGCCCGACCCACCTCGGGAGGAGCGGCGTGAGCTGGGAGTCTCCGGAACGGCTGTGGCTGTTGGCGGGGGTGGCTGCCCTGGTGGTCGGGTACCTGCTGCGGCAACGCCGACACAGCCGGTACGCGGTGCGGTTCACCAATCTGCGGCTGCTGGACAAGGTGGCGCCGGCTCGTCCGGCGTGGCGGCGGCACGTGCCGGCCGGGCTGTTCATCGCGATGCTGGCGCTGCTGGTGGTCGGCTTCGCCCGCCCGACGGACGAGGTACGGGTGCCCCGGGAACGGGCCACCGTCATCGTGGCCGTCGACGTGTCCCGCTCCATGCTCGCCGACGACGTGCCGCCGGACCGGCTGCTCGCGGCCCGGGAGGCGGCCCGCGAGTTCGTGGCCGACCTGCCGGCGGAGTTCAACGTCGGGCTGGTGGCCTTCGCCGGCAGCGCGTCGGTGGTGGTCGCACCGGGCGGCGACCGGGAGTCGGTGACCGCCGGCATCGACCAGCTCGACGAGGGCGTCACCGGTCTTCAGGGGACGGCGATAGGCGAGGCCATCCAGGCCGCGCTGGAGTCGATCCGCACCCTGGACGCGCGGGCGGCCGAGGATCCGCCGCCGGCCCGGGTGGTGCTGCTCTCCGACGGGGCGAACACCTCGGGACGGGACCCGGCGCTCGCCGCCGCCGAGGCGGTGCAGGCGGGCGTACCGGTCGACACCATCTCCTTCGGCACCCCCGACGGGCGGATCGGTGGTGGCCAGGCGGTCCCGGTGGACGGGGAGACCCTGCGTGCCGTGGCCGAGCAGGCCGGCGGCGGCTACTACGAGGCGGGCAGCGGCGACGAGTTGCGCGCGGCCTACTCCGACATCGGTTCGTCGGTCGGTCACCGGCTGGAACGCCAGGACGTGTCGGCGCGGTTCATCGGCGCCGGTCTGGTGCTCGCCCTGCTGGCCGCCGCCGGTTCGCTGTTCTGGTTCTCCCGACTGCCCTGACGGCCGTCCGACGGCCGTCCCCGAGGAGGGGACATCGCATGCACAGCACGATCGCCGGACTGGGTGAACCGCGCGGCCCACGCTTCGTCTCGCCGGCCCTGCCGACGGACGAGCAGCCGCCCGGGTCCACTTCGGTCCCGGCACCCCCGGTCACGCCGGCGGGGCTCGACGACCCGGCGGACCGCAGCGGCGCACCGGCCGCCGCGGCGGCCCGCTGGCCCCGGCTGCTGCTGGCCGGGCTCACCGTGGTGGCGGTGTCCGCGGGTGCCGGCG
Source organism: Micromonospora palythoicola (assembly GCF_036689795.1). NCBI lineage: Bacteria > Bacillati > Actinomycetota > Actinomycetes > Micromonosporales > Micromonosporaceae > Micromonospora > Micromonospora palythoicola. The sequence continues at coordinate 18,273 of NZ_JBAGKI010000043.1, forward strand.
GCGTCGCCGGGCACCTCACCGCCGGTGCGGCACCGACCGACATCCCGCAAGCCGTGCCGGCCGGCCCGACCGGGAGCACGGCGGCCGACCTGGTCACCGCCGCCGACCAGGTGTTGGCCGGGGTGGTGTCGGTGCGGGTGTCCGGCGGTGGTCGGGGTGCCTCCGGATCGGGGTTCCTGATCGACGATCGGGGGCACGTGGTCACCAACAACCACGTGGTCGCCGGCGGCGGCACCATCCAGGTGATCGGCCGGGACGGCCGGCGGCTCTCCGCGCGGTTGGTCGGCCGGGACCCGGGTACCGACATCGCCGTGCTGCGCGTCGATCCGGGTAACGGTCTGCGCCCGCTGCCGCTGGCGTCGGCCGGCCGGACCCGGGTCGGTGAGCCGGTGCTCGCCGTCGGTTCGCCGCTCGGGCTCTCCGGCACGGTGACCGCCGGGATCGTCAGCGCGCTGGACCGGCCGGTCCGGCTCGGCGGTGGGGCGCGGCAGCCGGCGGTGCAGACGGACGCGTCCATCAACCCGGGAAACTCCGGTGGCCCCCTCGTCAACGGCCGGGGCGAGGTGGTGGGTGTGAACACCGCCATCGCCACGCTCGAGGGCAGCGGCAACATCGGGATCGGCTTCGCCATCCCGGTCGAGCGGGCGGCCCAGGTGGCGCAAGGGCTGATCGCGAGGGGATAACTGACAGATGCGGCTGCTCGTGGTGGAGGACGAAGAGGATCTGGCCGGTGCGTTGCGGGTCGGGCTGGCTCGCGCCGGCTACGCCGTCGATCTCGCCGCCGACGCGGCGCAGGCGTACGACCTGCTGCTGGTCAACGCGTACGACCTGATGCTGCTCGACGTCAACCTGCCCGACGGCGACGGGTTCGCGGTGTGCCGGGCGATCCGGTCCGGCGAGGTCGAGGTGGCCGGTGGGCGGGACCTCCGGGTGCTGATGCTCACCGCCCGGGGTGGTCTGGGTGACCGCGTCCGCGGCCTGGACGAGGGCGCCGACGACTATCTGGTGAAGCCGTTCGCGCTGGCCGAGTTGCTGGCCCGGGTACGGGCGCTGCTGCGTCGGGACACCGGCGGCACCGGGGTGGTGCTGACCGTGGGCGCGTTGACCCTGGACGTGGCCCGACAGGAGGCCCGGCGGGGGGCCCGGCAGCTGCACCTGACCCGCAAGGAGTTCGGTGTCCTGGAGTACCTGATGACCCGCCCGGGGCGGGTGGTGCCGGCCGAGGAGCTGCTGGAGCACGTCTGGGACGCCAACGCCGATCCGTTCACCGAGACCGTCCGGGTCACCGTGGGTACGCTGCGGCGCAAACTCACCGGCGGCGGCGACGAACCGGCGATCGAGACGGTCGTCGGGCGCGGCTACCGGCTGCGGGAGGTGCTGGCATGACTGTCTTCCGGTCGATCCGGTTCCGGCTGACGGTGCTCTACTCGACGCTGTTGTTCGCGCTCGCCGGCGCCGGTCTGGCGGTGGCGTACGTGGCGGTGGACCGGGCGGTCGACCCGAAGCCGATCACCAAGCGGTACGAGGCGCAGTTGGTCAAGCTCAAGAGCGACGGGCGTACGGTGCCCACCGGCACCACCCTGGAGGTGGCCGAGGTCCAGCAGATCGAGGACGAGGTGAACCTGCGGCTGCTGCAGACGGTCCGGGACTACTCGTTGATCGCCCTCGGCGGGCTCTTCGTGGCCAGCCTCGGCATCGGGTGGGTGCTCTCCGGCCGGGCGTTGCGTCCGGTGGGCGCGATCGCCCGCACCGCCCGGGAGATCCAGGCCACCGACCTGTCCCGCCGGATCCGCCTGACCGGCCCCCGCGACGAACTGCGCGACCTCGGTGACACCATCGACTCGATGCTCGACCGGCTGGAACACGCCTTCCAGGCCCAGCGCCAGCTCATCGACGACGCCTCGCACGAGCTGCGCAGCCCGTTGGCGATCATTCGGGCCAACCTCGACGCGTCGCTGACCACTGCCGAGGCCGGCGAGCAGGAACGGGCCGGCGCGGTGGCGACGATCGACCGAGCGACCACCCGGATGTCGCGGCTGGTCGAGGACCTGCTGGCCACGGCCCGTCGGGACGCCGACTCGATGTCCGACACGGACGTGGATCTCAGCGCGGTGGCCCGCGAGGCGGGCGAGGACTTCGCCGCCCTGGCCACCGGCCGTGGCCTGCGCCTGCGGTACGCGCTCGAGGCGGGACTCATCCTCATCGGCGACCCCGACACGCTACGTCGGGCCGCCGGCAACCTGCTGTCCAACGCGGTGCGTCTGTCCCCGCTCGGCGGGGCGGTCACGGTGGCCACCGGCCGGGTGGGCGACTGGTTGTGGTTGGCCGTCGCCGACGAGGGACCGGGCATCGCCGAGGCCGATCAGGCGCGGGTCTTCGACCGGTTCTGGCGGGGCGAGGCCGGGCGAGGCGGCTCCGGTGACCGGCGGACCGGGCTGGGGTTGGCCATCGTGCGGCAGATCGTCGAGTCGCACGGCGGCCAGGTCGCGGTCTTCTCCCGGACGGGTACGGGCAGCACCTTCGTGTTGTGGCTGCCGGCCGCCGATCGGACCGGAGACACCCGGCCGCCGGCCAGCACGCCACTGTGACTGTCATCCAACTGTCATCCAACCGTGCGGTCGACTCCAAGGTCGTTGCGCAAGGTGGTGGTCGATCGGGACGGCGCGTCGGGTCGCCGGCATCAACGACGAAGGAGACCGCTGTGGTGATGCCGTGGCCCTGGCCGATGCCCGACGATCACTCCTTCCGCGCGCTGTGGGACGAGCCGCAGCACCACGACGAGGATGTCCGGCTCGCCGCCCTGGTCGCCCAGCGGCTCAGCGCTGACTGGTCGACCCGGCGGCAGCAGATCACGGTGATGGTGCAGAACCGGGTCGTGATCCTCACCGGCCTGGTCGCCAGCGCCGAGACCCGACGGGCGGCCGGCGAGTTGGCGTGGGACGTCGAGGGTGTGTCGGACGTCTGCAACGCGTTACGGCTGGCCGGTCACCGGCGCGGACGCCGCTGAGCTTCGGCTCGTCCACGGTGCCCGGCACCGGTGCCGTGGACGAGCCGAACCCGATCAACGTCGCCTACTCGGACGCGTCGAGAACCACCGCGCGGCTCTGGAGCCGGGCGAGCGCGTCGGCGCGGGTGTCCGCGACCGGGAACACCTCGTCCAGCCGGGTGACCCGGAGCACCTGACGGATCAGCGGTGACCTCGACGCCACGCAGAGCAGTGCGCCGCGCTCGGCGGCGTGCCGGTGAGCGCGGACGAGCAGCCCGAGGGCGGTGGAGTCGAGCAGGTCGGTCCCGCCGAGGTCCACCAGGACATGCCCGCCCATGTCGGCGGCGTGCCGCAACGCGATGCCCAGGGTGTCACCGGTGTCGACGTCGACGTCGCCGGCGACGGTCACCACGGTGACGGCTCCGAGGTGCTCGATGCCGAGGATGCCACCGGGCACACCGGCAGCGGCGGGACCGAGCTGGGTGCAGTGTGCGCAGCGGTGCGGTCCGTGGGCCAACGGGGAACCGCTCCAGCCGTGCTCGGACACCAACGGCCAGACCACCTCCGCGTCGGAGGCCATCCGCGGCCCGGCGACCGTGTCACCGCAGTTGTCACAGGTCAGGGTGACCAGGTGGTCATCCAGTACGACGGCCATGGCTTGCTCCTTCCCAGCTCAGAGGGGTCGGGGTCCCACCCTGCCGGGGTCAGGTGGCGGGGACCGCGCGGACACGTGACGGTTGGGTGACGAATGGCCTTCCCGCTGCTTGCGGGTCGGATGGGCGACGACGCTGTCGCGTACCTCGTCCGCTTTGAGACGATAGACGTAGAGAGATCAGTTGATCCCTGTGTGCGACGGGAGGTCGAAGGATGCGAAAGGCACTACCCACCGACGAACCGGTCGGCACGCTGGACGTGGTCCACCGGTTCTGGGGCGCGATGCCCACCGGGGTGACCGTCTCGCACCGTGGTCGGATCTTCGTCAACTTCCCCCGGTGGGGTGACGAGGTGCCCGCGACCGTGGTGGAGCTGCGGCGCGGGCGCGAGGTCCCCTTCCCCGACCTGCGGTGGAACACGCCGTCCGGCGACGACGACCCGTCGGCGTTCGTGTCGGTGCAGAGTGTGGTGGTCGACCCGGCCGACCGGCTCTGGGTGCTCGACACGGGTAGCCCGATGTTCCAGCCGACCTCTCCCGGCGGGCCGAAACTGGTCCGGGTGGACTTGAGAACCGACACCGTCGCCCAGGTGATCACCTTCCCGCCCGACGTGGTGCTGCCCACGTCGTACCTCAACGACGTGCGCTTCGACCTGCGTCGCGGGGAGGCCGGCATCGCGTACCTCACCGACTCCGCCGATGGTGCCCCAAACGCCATCATCGTGGTCGACCTGGCCACCGGGTCCTCGTGGCGGCGCCTGAACGACCACCCGTCCACCAAGGCGGCACCGCTGGCGGACTTCCGGCCGGTGGCCGAGGGACGACCGTTCCTGGTCCGCCCCCCGGACGCTCCCCCGCAGCCGGTGGGCGTCGGCGCCGACGGCATCGCCATCTCCGCCGACGGCGCCCGGCTGTACTACTGCGCCCTCGCCACCCGACGCTGGTACAGCGTCGCCACCGACGCGCTGGCCGACCGTGCGCTGGGTGACGCGGAGGTCGCCGCGACGGTGGTCGACGAGGGCGACAAGGGCGGCGGCGCCGACGGCCTGGAGTCCGACGACGCCGGCCGGCTCTACCTGACCAACTACGAGCACAACGCGGTGCTGCGGCGCCGTCCCGACGGTGAGTACGAGACCGTGGTGCACGACGCCCGGCTGCTCTGGCCCGACACGCTCAGCGTGGCCACCAGTCGGCACCTCTACATCATCGCCAACCAGGTGCACCGGCAGCCGCCGTTCAACCGCGGCCGGGACCTGCGACGCAAGCCGTACGCGCTGTTCCGGACCCGGATCGACGCGGGCCCCGTGCTGCTACGGCCGTGACGCCGACCAGCCCCGATCGGGTGGAAGTGCCGCCCGGTCGGGGCGGGTTTCGTCCCGCCGCCCGTAGCGTCGGAGGACAGTGACCCCGAGGTGAGGAGCCGGTCGTGACCGAGCCGGAGGAAGAGCGCGAGAAGAGCGCGAAGACCGACCCGGTGCTGTTCTCCCCGGACGGCGACCCGCATCACAATCCGGCACAGGCCCCGCTGCCGGACGAGCACCCGCCGGTGACGTACTCCCACGACGGCGAGACCGACGTGATCGACGGCGAGCAGTAGGACACAGGTCCGACGGCAGCGGGGGCTGCCGGGTGGTCAGGCGGCGACGAGCGCCGGGGTGGGGTGCTCGGCGGAGTCGTCGAGCGGAGTGACCGGCGGCGCCGGCTGACGGCGGTTCGGCAGGGCGAGCCGGAAGACCTTCCGCCACGCGGAGAAGACCTGCCGGGGCAGCGAGCCGGTGGTGTACTTCAGCCCGTACCTGTCGAACAACGCCCGCACCTCCGGCGCGATCTCCTGGTAGCGGTTGCTCGGCAGGTCGGGGAAGAGGTGGTGTTCGATCTGGAACGACAGGTTGCCGGTCATGATGTGCATCAGCCGGCTGCCGCTGATGTTGGCCGAGCCGAGCATCTGCCGCACGTACCACTCCCCCCGGGTCTCCCCCTCGATCGAGGTCTTCTCGAAGGTCTCCACCCCGTCGGGGAAGTGCCCGCACATGATGACCGAGTGGCTCCACAGGTTGCGGACCAGGTTCGCGGTGAAGTTGGCGGCCAGGGTGTGCAGGAACGACGGGCCGGACAGCAGGGGGAACAGCAGGTAGTCCTTGAGGAACTGACGGCGGATCTTCCGGCCGACCGCGCGGACCCTGGTGCGGAACTCGGGGTCCTTGTGGCCTCCGTTCTTCAGCTTGTTGCCCAGGTCGAGGTCGTACGCGGCGATGCCGTACTCGAAGAAGCAGGCGTTGAGGAAGTTGTAGAGCGGCTGCCCGAGGTGGGCCGGGTGCCAGGGCTGGTCCTCGTCGACCCGCATGATGCCGTAGCCGAGGTCGTTGTCCTTGCCGACCACGTTCGTGAACCGGTGGTGCAGCTCGTTGTGCGACTGCTTCCACTGGTCGGCCGGGGCGACGTGGTCCCACTCCCAGCTGGTCGAGTGGATCTTCGGATCACGCATCCAGTCCCACTGACCGTGCAGGACGTTGTGCCCGATCTCCATGTTCTCCAGGATCTTCGCCACCGACAGCCCGGCGGTGCCGACGATCCAGGCCGGTGGGAACAGCGAGAACAGCAGCACCACCCGGCTGCCGATCTCCAGCTTCCGCTGGGTCGAGATGACCTTGCGGATGTACGCGGCGTCCCGCTCGCCCCGGGAGGCGACGACCCGCTCCCGGATGGCGTCGAGTTCCTTGCCGAGGGTTTCGATGTCCTCGGCGCTGAGGTGGGCGATCGGGTTTACGGCCTTCTTCTGGATCACGGTCACGTCGGTCGGTCTCCGATCAGATCTCGAGTTCGCACGGGCCGGCGGCGGCAGACACGCAGGTCTGCACGCGTACGCCGTCCCCCGGCAGGGCGGTGGTCAGCTGGCCGTTGCGCAGGTCGCGGACCGCGCCCTGGCGCAGCGGCAGCACGCAGCCGAAGCAGATGCCCATCCGGCAGCCCGACGGCATCAGCACCCCGGCGTTCTCGCCGGCATCCAGCAGCGGGGTGGCGCCGGCGGCCTCGACGGTCACCGACGAACGGGTGAAGGTGACGGTGCCGCCGTCACCGGCGGTGATCACCGTGGGGCGGAACCGCTCGGTGTGCAACCGCGCGGCGTGGCCGCGGGCCGACCAGTGCTCCTCCGCCGCGTCGAGCAGCCCGAGCGGGCCGCACGCCCAGGTCTGGCGCTCCAGGTGGTCCGGGACCAGGGTGTCGAGTTCGGCCACGTTCAGCAGGCCCTCGACCTCGGTGTGCCGCTCGACCAGGCGGATGGCACCGCGCTCGGCGAGGCCGCGCAGCTCCGCGCCGAAGACCACGTCCGCGGCGGTGGGCGCCGAGTGCACGAGCACCACGTCGCTGCCGGCCAGGGCCCCCGAGCGCAACATTCCGGCCACCGGGGTGATGCCGCTGCCCGCGGTGAGGAACAGCACCCGCGACGGCGCCCGCTCCGGCAGCACGAAGTCGCCGCGCGCCTGATCGAGCTGCACGATCGTGCCCGGCCGCAGCCGGCGGACCAGATGGTTGCTGACCACGCCGTCGGGGATCGCCTTCACCGTCACCGAGATGGGGTCGGCGCGCCAGCCGGGGGCCGAGGTGACCGAGTAGGCGCGCCACTGGCGCACCCCGTCGACATCGACACCGAGCCGGACGTACTGGCCGGGGACGTGCCCGCGCCAGCTGCGGCCGGGCTGGATCACCAGGGTCGCCGCGTCCGGGGTTTCCGGGTGCACCGCGACGATCCGGCCGCGCAGCTCGGCACCGGCGCGTAGCGGCGCGACCAGGTCGAGGTAGTCGCTGGGCAGCACCGGCGTGGTCACCGTCTCGGCGAGCCGCCACAGGCGGCGCCGAAAAGATCTCGTCGGGCCCGGTCGCGGGACGGTGGCGGTCATAAGACGATGGTCGCGGCGCGCTGGCATAAAATCTTGGCCAGCGAAGGTAAAGCGATCCATCCCTTTTGTGCGGGGAGAACAACCGTGGCGGAACCCTCCGGAACGACCAATCGGGCGGCCCGCATCGAACTGGACCAGCGGGTGGCCCGTGAACTGCGCGACCGGCTGCCGTTGGTGGCCGGGCAGACCGTCACCGCGATCACCGGCGAGGTGCCCAGCTACTCCGGCACCCTGACCGGCCAGATGCGGGACAAGATAGAGAACGCGGTGCAGATCGCGCTGGGCACCTTCCTGCAACTGCTCGAACAGTCCCAGACCGCCGACCGTACGCAGGTCAGCGATCCGAGCACCCCGCTGGTCCCGGCGCTGGAGGCCGCGTACGCGCTGGGTAGCGGCGAGGCCCGGTCGGGCCGCAGCGTGGACGCGCTGCTGGCCGCGTACCGGGTGGGTGCCCGGGTCTCCTGGCGGGAGCTGGCCGCCGCCACCGTGGCGACCGGGCTGCCCGCCGCCACGGTCGCCGAGTTCGCCGAGCTGATGTTCGCCTACATCGACGAGCTGTCCGCCGCGAGTGTCGCCGGGCACGCCGACGAGTTGGCGAGCGTGGGCCGGGCCCGGCGGCGGAACCTGGAACGGCTCACCCAGCAGTTGCTCGCCGGTGAGGCGGAGGACGTGCTGCTGCGCAGCGCCGAGCGGGCCGACTGGCCGGTGCCGCAGACCCTCACCGTGGTGCTGCTGCCGCAGGCGAAGCTGCGCGGGGCGCTCGCCCTGCTGGCCGAACACACCCTGGAGAGCAGCGAGGAACTGCCGGCCGGTGAGCCCGGCGAGGAGACCGCGGTGCTGCTCGTACCGGACATGCACGGCGACCGGCGGCGGCAGCTCGCCCGGGTGCTGCACGGCCGCCGCGCGGTGCTGGGGCCGTGTCGTCCCTGGGCCCGGGTCAGTTCCTCGTACCGGCGGGTGGTCCGGGTGGTCGCACTCGGTATCGCCCAGCCCACCGACGGTGAGCCCCTGGACACCGAGGCGCATCTGGCCGAGTTGCTGCTCAGCGCCGACGTCGAGGCGCTCGCCGACCTGCGCACCCGGGTCCTGCAACCCCTCGCCGCGCTGCCCGCCGCCACCGCCGAGCGCCTCACCGAGACGCTGCGGTCCTGGCTGCTGCACCAGGGACGGCGCGACGACGTCGCCGCCGACCTCTTCGTCCACCCGCAGACCGTGCGCTACCGGATGGGTCAGCTGCGCCAGATCTACGGTGACCGGCTCACCGATCCGCGTAGTCTGCTCGACCTCACGGTCGCGCTGGCGCTGCCCGTCGGCGGTGCGGCCACGGCCACCGCGTGAGCGGCGTCGACATCGAGCCGGAGTCCGGCCGTCACTCGAACGGCGTCGGACCCAGCAGGCGGATCTCCTCGACGTCGAGTCGGGCCTGCAACTCCTGCAACACGGTGTCGTCGATCTCCCGCCGGTCACGCATCCCGGTGAGCTCGCGCCGCTTGTGTTCGAGGGCGGCCAGCCGCAGTTGGCGCTCGACCTCCCGGGCGGTCACCGATTCGTCCTCCGGCTCGGCCCGCATCGCGTTCAGATGACCCGCGTACTCGGCCCGGAGCCGGTGCAGGATCTCCGCTTCGGCACCCACCCGGCCGGCGAGGTCGGGCAACGCGTCGAGGGTGGCCTGGGTGGCGGTCACCTGCGCCTGCCGTGACTCCGCGACCCGTTCCGGGTCGCCGCGCAACCCGGCCCAGGTCAGCAGGAACGGCAGGGTGGTGCCCTGCACCAGCATGGTCACCAGGATCACCGTGGCGACACCAAAGATGATCAGATCCCGCTCCGGCACCGGGCTGCCGTCCCGCGCGGTCAACGGCACGGCTAGCGCCGCGGCCAGCGAGACCGCCCCTCGGAAACCGGCCCAGCCGGCCACCGTACGGACCCGCCAGTTGACCTGGCGGGCGAGCTGTGACTCGCGCCGATCGAGCCGGGCCACGGCGGCGATCAGGTGCAGCCAGAGCATCCGGACCAGCACCAGCACCCCGGCCACCACGAGCGCGATCACGACGGCCCGGCCCAGGGACACACTCGTGACGTTCCGCACCGCCCGGGGAATCTGCATGCCCACCAGCACGAAGAGTCCCCCGTTGATGAGGAAGGTGGTCAGATCCCAGAACGACAGCGCGAGGATCCGGGACCGGGCCCGGATCACCCGAGGGCTGGCGTAGGAGAGCATCAGGCCGGCCACCACCACCGCGAGCACCCCGCTCTCGTGGATGCTGTCGGCGAGGAAGAAGGCGGTGAACGGGGTGAGCACACTCAGCGCGCCCTCTCGCAGCGGGTCGTCGATGCGCTTGCGGATCAGGATCACCACCGTGCCGACCACCATGCCGGCGGCGATGCCACCGAGGAAGGACAGGCCGATCCGCTCGACCAGCTCGAAGGCGCTCGGTGCGGCACCCCCACCCAGCAGACCGAGCGCGATGGCGAACAGCACCAGGGCGGTGCCGTCGTTGACCAGGCTCTCCGCGCGCAGGGTGGTCAGCAGCCGGCGGGGCATCCGCTTGGCCAGCCCGGCCACCGCCGCGGCGTCGGTCGGGGCGAGCACCGCGCCGAGCACCCAGGCCACCGCCGGGTCGACACCGAAGCGCTGCACGACCAGCGACACCGTGACCATCGTGACCCCGACCAGACCGATCGCCAGCAACGCGATGACCACGATGTTGGCCCTGATCTCCCGCAGGCTGACGACCAGGCTCTCCCGGTAGAGGATCGCCGGCAGGAACAGCAGCAGGACCACCTCGGGCGCGAGGACGACGTGCGAGAACGGGGGCAGCAGCGCCACCAGGGCACCCAGGCAGATGAGCAGCACCGGCGGGGCGACCCGGTACCGGCCGCCGATGGTGGTGCCGACCACCACGACGACGCCCAGCGTGATGACCAGCAGCAGCTCGCGCACCCCGCCCCCGTTCGTCGCCCCCCACATGGTGGTACGCCGACGGACCGTCCCGGGCCGATTCGCGCAGGCCGCGAAGCCGGGCTCAGCGACCGGGACCGGCGCCCAGGTCCTCCTCGATGCGCCTGGCGGTGGCCAGCAGCGGCGGCAGCAGTTCCTTGCGGATCATCTCGAACGAGCCGCGGCTGGCGTGGGCGGATACGTTCACCGCGGCCACCACCGAACCGTTGTCGCCGTGGATCGGCGCGGCCAGTGACCGCAGCCCCTCCTCCAGTTCCTGGTCGACCAGGGCGTACCCCTGGCTGGCGATCTTCGTCAGGAGGCCGCGCAGCTTGGCCGGGTCGGTCACGGTGCGCCGGGTCAGCGGGCGTAGCTGCGCCGTGGCGAGATAGTCGTCCAGCCATCCGGCCGGCTGCGCGGCGAGCAGCACCCGACCCATCGACGTCGCGTACGCGGGGAACCGGGTGCCGACACTGATCCCCACCGTCATGATCCGCTTGGTGGGCACCCGGGCGACGTAGACGACCTCGTCGCCGTCGAGCACCGACACCGAGCAGGACTCGTGCACCTGCGCCACCAACGCCTCCATGTGCGGCTGCGCCACCTCGGGCAGGCTCAGGCTGGACAGGTAGGCGTAGCCGAGATCGAGGACGCGCGGACGCAGCGAGAACAGCCGCCCGTCGGTGCGGACGTAGCCGAGTTCGACGAGGGTGAGCAGGAAACGTCGGGCCGCGGCCCGGGTCAGCCCGGTGGTGCGGGCCACCTCGCTGAGCGTGAGCTGCGGGTGTTCGGCGTCGAAGGCCCGGATCACCGCGAGCCCGCGTTCCAACGACTGGACGAACTCGCCGGGTCGGGCCGTAGCCTCCTCGGTCACCGGCCCTCCTGCCGCAGCGTCTCCTGGGCCACCTTGAACGCCCGGTTCGCCGCCGGTACGCCGGCGTAGACGGCCACCTGGAGCAGCACCTCCTTCACCTCGTCGGGGGTGAGGCCGTTGCGCAGGGCGGCACGTACGTGCATGGCCAGTTCCTCGTCGTGGTGCAGGGTGGCCAGCACGGCGAGGGTGACGCAGCTGCGGGTCCGCCGGTCCAGCCCCTCCCGGGTCCAGATCTCACCCCACGCGTAGCGGGTGATCAGGTCCTGGAAGTCGGTGGTGAACTCGTCGGTGCCGGCGACGGCCCGGTCGACGTGCGCGTCGCCGAGCACCTGCCGGCGTACCGCCATGCCGGCCTCGTACCGCTGCTGGTCGGTCATCTGGGCACCACGCCTTCCGGATCGAGGTGTGCCGCGAGCAGTCGGGCGACGGCCTCGGGTCGCTCGACGTTGGCCAGGTGCGCCGCGCCGTCGAGCACCACCAGGCGGGCCGAGGGGATCCGCTCGGCGATGGCGGCGGCCTGCTCCGGTGGGGTCGCCGGGTCGTCGGCGGCCCCGATCACCAGCGTCGGGGCGCGCACGGCGGCCAGGTCCGGACGCAGATCCATCGCGGCGATCGCCTCGCAACAGCCGGCGTACCCGGCGGCGGGAGTGCTCACCAGCATGCTCCGGTACCCGGCGACGGTGTCCGGGTTACGCGCGGCGAAGGCGGGAGTGAACCAGCGTTCGACGATCGCGTCGGCGATGCTGTCCAGCCGACCGGCCCGGACGGTGGCGGCCCGGGCCCGCCAGCCCTCGGCCGGTCCGAGGGATGCGGAGGTGCACAGCAGGGCGAGGCGATCGATCCGCTCGCCGGCGTGCGCGGCCAGCCACATGCCGACCATCCCGCCGAGGGAGAGCCCGGCGTAGTGGACCCGGGCCACGCCCAGGGCGTCCAGCAGTCGCAGCACCTTCCGGCCGAGCAGGTCGATGGTGTACGGCCCGGCCGGCACCACGGAGCCGCCGTGGCCGAGATGGTCGTAGCGGACCACCCGGTAGCGCTCGGTCAACGCCGCCACCTGCGGCTGCCACATCGCGCCCGTGGTGCCCAGGGAGCTGCCGAGCAGCAGCACCGGCGCGTCCGGCGGACCGTCGACGGTGACGTGCAGCCCGGCGGTCACGGCTGCGCCTCGCGCGGTCCGGCGGCTGTGCCGCGCGTCGCCTCACGGCGCGGTTCGGCGCTGGCGGCCGGGCCGCGCGTCGCCTCACGGTGCAGGTCGAGGGCGCGATCGATCAGCTGCCCGGCGCTGCCGAGCCAGCCGGCCGGGTCGAGGGCGGCGTCGACGTCCGCCTCCGACAGGTGGGCGCGCAGGTCCGCCTCGGCCAGCAGCGCCGCCCGGAAGTCGGGCCGGGCGGCGGCGCGGCGGACCAGGCCGTGGGCGGCGGCACGGCCGAGGGCCGGTGCCAGCCGGGCGGCGACCGCCTCGGCGAGCAACAGGCCGCCGCTGGCGTCCAGGTTGGCGCGCATCCGCCGCGGACGCACGTCGAGGCCGGCGAGCATCCGGGCGGTACGGGCGGCCGCCCCGCCGGCCAGGTGCGTCAGGTCGAGCAGGGGCTCCCACTCGGCGTGCCAGCCGCCGGTGGCCCGCTCGTGTTCCTGACCGGCGGCGGCGAACAGCGTGCCGACGAGCCCGGGGCCGCGCCGGGCCACGGCGGTGACCAGCACCGAGTCCACCGGGTTGCGCTTGTGCGGCATCGCCGAGGAGCCGCCCCGCTCCGCGCCCCCCTCGGCCACCTCGCCGACCTCGGTCTGCGCCAGCAGGCCCACGTCGAGGGCGATCTTGCCGGTGGCGGCGAGCAGCCCACCGAGGGCCGCGGCCAGGTCGAGCAGGGGCTGACGGCGGGTGTGCCAGGGCAACGGGCTCGCCGCCAGGCCCAGGTGTGCGGCGAACCGGTCGACCATCACCGGCCCGGCCGCGCCGTAGCCGGCGAGGGTGCCCACCGCCCCGCCGAGTTGTGCGGGCAGGTCGGCGCACGCCCGGGTCAGCCGGGTCCGTGCCTGCACCAGGCCGACCAGCCAGCCGGCGGCCTTGAGCCCGAAGGTGGTCGGTGCGGCCTGCTGGCCGAGCGTGCGGGCGATCATCAGGGTGTCGCGGTGGGTCCGGGCCAGCCGGGCGGCGGCGTCGGCGGCGTCGGCGAGGTGCCGCAGCAGCGGACCGGCGGCGCGGACCGCCACCAGTGACAGCGCGGTGTCGAGCACGTCCTGGCTGGTGGCGCCGTGGTGCACCCACGGCCGGGCCGGTTCGGCGACCGCGGCGGTCAGCTCCCGCACCAGCGGGACCACGGGGTTGCCGGCCGCCTCGGCCGCGGGACCGAGAGCTGCCGGGTCGTACCGCTCGACGCGGCACTGCCGGACGATCTCCTCGGCGGCCTCGGCGGGCAGCAGCCCGACGTCGGCGCCGGCCCGGGCCAGGGCGGCCTCCGCGTCCAGCAGCGCCCGCAGCAGGGCGTGGTCGCCGAGTTCGGCGTCGACGTCGGGGGTGCCGGAGAGCCCGCGCAGCAGTGCCTCAGACGGCGAAGAAGACGGTCTCATGCTCTCCCTGAAGGCGGATGTCGAACTGGAACCCGTCCGTGGCCGGCCGGGCCAGCAGCGTGTCACGCCGCTGCGGGTCGACGGTACGCAGCACCGGGTCGGTGGCGTTGGCCGCCTCGCCGGAGAAGTAGACCCGGGTGACGAGGCGGTGCAGCAGCCCTCGGCCGAACACCGACAGGGTCAGGTGCGGTGCCTCGGTGTCGCCGTCGAAGGTGGGCAGCGGCCCCGGCTTGACGATGTGCAACGCGTACCGGCCCTCGGTGTCGGTCTCGGACCGGCCGAAACCCCGGAATCCGGGGACCGCCGACGGCCGGGCGCCACGCGGATCGTCGGGGTGGTCGAAGCGCCCGTCTGGGTCGGCCTGCCAGCTCTCCACCATCGCGTCGACCACGGCCGCGCCGGTGCCGTCGACGATCCGGCCACGCAGCCAGAACGCCCCCGGCGTGCCCGCCGGCACCACGTACGGCCCGTCCGGCCAGCTCAGCCCGATGTGCAGGTACGGCCCGACGGTCTGGGCGGGCGTGACGCCCAGCGACTCACTCATCGTCGTCCTCGTCCTCGAACACGGTGGCCTCCCGGCCCCGCAGCACGATGTCGAACTCGTAGGCCAGCGCCCACTCGGGCCGGGTCGTGGCGTGGTCGTAGCGGGCCACCATCCGCTGTCGGGCCCGCTCGTCGCGGACCGAGTTGAAGATCGGGTCCTGGGAGAACAGCGGGTCGCCCGGGAAGTACATCTGGGTCACCAGCCGCTGGGTGAACGCCCGGCCGAACAGGGAGAAGTGGATGTGCGCGGGCCGCCAGGCGTTGTCGTGGTTACGCCACGGGTAGGCGCCGGGCTGCACGGTGACGAAGTGGTACCGCCCGGCGGCGTCGGTCAGGGCCCGCCCGACGCCGGTGAAGTTCGGGTCCAGCGGCGCCGGCCAGGTGTCGGCGGCGTGCCGGTAGCGACCGGCGGCGTTGGCCTGCCAGATCTCCACCAGGGTGTGCGGAACCGCGCGGCCGTCGCCGTCGACGACCCGGCCGTGCACGATGATCCGCTGACCGAGCGGCTCACCGTCGTGCTGGCGGGTCAGGTCGTGGTCCCGCTCGCCGAGGCGGCCCTCGCCGAGCAGCGGGCCGGTGACCTCGGTGAGCCGCTGCGGCAGGTAGGTCAACGGCTGCTGCGGTGCCCGCGCCACGGTCGAGCGGTAGCCGGGACTCAGCAGCGGCGGATGGGCGTCGACGTCGTCGCGTCGGTAGCTCGGCAGGATCAGTTTCCGCTCGGCGTCCTGGGTCACGGCCGCTCCTCCCCGTCAGTCGTTCCGAGTATCCGCGCCCAGCAGCAGCCGAGCGGAAGCCGGAGGATGATCGCACCACCCCCGATGACCGGACTGCGCCAGTTCACGCCGCCGCCCGCATGGTCGCTTCGAGGGCGCGCAGCACGGCGAGTTCCTCGGCGGTGGGCGGCTCGACGGTGCCCAGGTCCCGGGCGACGGCGAGCGGCCAGCCGGTGGACTCGCGGGCCCGCTCGACGGTCACGCCCGGATGCAGCCGGGTGAGGGTGAGTTCGCAGCTGTCCGGGTCGGCTTCGAGGATGCCGAGGTCGGTGATGACGGTGCGGGGTCCACCACCGCGCAGGCCGAGCCGGGCCCGGTCACCGGGGCCGGCGCCGTAGCCGACCGAGGTGACGAAGTCGACGCGTTCGGTGAAGGTACGTCGGCTCTGCCGGACGATCACCACCACCTCGCCGCAGGAGGCGGCGATCTCGGGAGCGCCACCGGCACCGGGCAGGCGCACCTTCGGGTCGGTGTAGTCGCCACCGATGACGGTGGTGTTGATGTTGCCGTACCGGTCGAGCTGCGCGGCGCCGAGGAAGCCGACGTCGATGCGCCCGGGTTGCAGCCAGTAGTTGAACACCTCGGGCACCGGGATCACCGCGTCGGCGGTGTCGGCCAGGACGCCGTCACCGATGGACAGCGGCAGCCGGTCGGGCTTGGCGCCGAGACACCCGGACTCGTAGATCAGCACCAGTTCGGGCGCGTGGGTGGCGCGGGCCAGGTTCGCCGCGGTGCTGGGCAGGCCGATCCCGACGAAGCAGGCGGTGCCGTCGCGCAGCTGCCGGGCGGCCGCCACCGTCATCATCTCGTCGGCGGTGTACTGACGCTCGCTCATGCCCTCGCCTCCGAATTGTGCACGTGCTGTTCGATCCACCGCTGGAAGGTGTCCCGGTCCCGGCTGATCTCGTCCCAGGCCACGTAGAAGGCGTTGTCCCGCACCGAGTAGCCCTGGGCGTAGGAGGGATGGGCACCGCCGGGCACGTGCGCCACGGCGGTGACCGCCCAGCCGGGCAGCACGACCTGGCCCGGTACCGGGGTCAGCTCGTCGACGATCTCCTCGACGGTGACCAGGGACCGGCGGGCGGCCAGCAGCGCCTCCTTCTGTACGCCGGTGATGCCCCACATCTGCACGTTGCCGGCGCGGTCGGCGCGCTGGGCGTGCACCACCGTCACGTCCGGGTTCAGCGCGGGGACCGCGGTCAGCGTCTCCCCGGTGAACGGGCAGTCGATGCTGCGGATGTTGCCGGTGTGCCTGGGCAGGTCGGTGCCGGTGTAGCCACGCAGCACGGCGAAGGGCAGGCCGGAGGCACCGGCGACGTATCGGTTGGCCATCCCTGCGTGGCTGTGTTCCTCCAGCTCCAGCGGGACGGGCCAGGAGTTCTGTACGGCGTCGCGGAAGCGGTGCAGGGACCCCACGCCGGGGTTGCCGCCCCAGGAGAACACCAGGCGACGGGCGCAGCCCGCCCCGATGAGCTGGTCGTAGACGACGTCCGGGGTCATCCGCACCAGGGTCAGGTCGCGCCGCTCCTGCCGGATGATCTCGTGACCGGCGGCGAACGGGATCAGGTGGGTGAACCCCTCGAGGGCCACCGTGTCCCCGTCGCGGACCAGTTCCGCGACGCCGTCGGCGAGCGGGACGAGCTTCGCCATGGGCCTCCCTGCCTCCTGTGTCGAACGCCCATCGACATGTGTTCGGTATGCGGACCGGCGTACTTATCTCGAACGTAATCCGCCTCGGTGACGTTCGTCAACGCGGCCCGGCCGACCGCCCTCCCGGGCCCGACCGATTGCAGAAATGTTGCGGCGATCCGTTGACGCGGATCGGGTACCGTGCAAATGTCCTTGATGAGAACGCTTGTTCGGCAGGCGAACAAGCGCCGTGCGACCGACCCAGGCCACCGCCGGGGCCGCCGCACGTGTCAGGCGTGACCGGACCATCCGCCGGCCACCTGCCCGTGGCTGTCCCACCTGCGGCGCAAGGAGGATCACCATGCCCCTGCTCGACACCGACACCTGGCACGGCCGGCTCTACAGCGATGGCTGGGTACGGTCGGCCGGCGGCACCGCCGCCGTCCGTGCCCCCGCCACCGGCGAGGAAATCGGCCAGGTCGGCGTGGCGGACGCCGACGACGTCGCGCGGGCCAGTGCCCGGGCCGCCGCCGCGCAGCGGGCCTGGGCCGCCACCAGCTACACCGAGCGGGCTGCTGTGCTGCGCCAGGCCGGCGCGTTGTGGGAGCAGCACGCCGCCGAGGTCGGCGACTGGGTGGTCCGCGAGTCCGGGTCGATCCCGCCGAAGGGCGTCCTGGAGACCGGCACCGCCGCGCAGGAGTGCTACGAGGCCGCGACGCTGCCCTCGCAGTCGCTCGGTGAGATCATCCCGAGTGCTCAGCCCCGACTGAGCCTGGCCCGCCGGCTACCCGTCGGCGTGGTGGGCGTCATCTCGCCGTTCAACGCTCCGCTGATCCTGGCGATCCGCTCGGTCGCCCCGGCGCTGGCGCTGGGCAACGCGGTGGTGCTCAAGCCGGACCTGCGCACGGCGGTGTGCGGCGGCCTGGCCATCGCCCGGGTCTTCGAGGAGGCGGGGTTGCCCGAGGGACTGCTGCACGTGCTGCCGGGCGGAGTCGCCACCGGCGAGGCGCTGGTGGCCGACCCGCGGGTACGGGTGATCAGCTTCACCGGGTCGTCCGCCGCGGGCCGCAAGGTCGGTGAGGCCGCCGCGCGGCACCTGAAGCGGGCGCATCTGGAACTGGGCGGCAACTCCGCCCTGGTGGTGCTCGACGACGCGGACCTCGACCTCGCCGTCTCGGCCGGGGCCTGGGGTTCCTTCCTGCACCAGGGGCAGATCTGCATGACCACCGGCCGGCACCTGGTGCACGAGAGCCTCGCCGAACGGTACGTCACCGAGTTGGCCGCCAAGGCCGACCACCTGCCGGTCGGTGACCCCGCCAAGGAGCAGGTGGCGCTCGGGCCGATCATCGACGAAGCGCAGCGCGACAAGATCCACTCGCTGGTCACGTCGAGCGTGGACGCGGGTGCCCGGTTGGCCGCCGGCGGCAGCTACGACGGGCTGTTCTACCGACCCACCGTGCTCGCCGACGTCACCCCGGACACCCCGGCGTACGCGCAGGAGGTGTTCGGCCCGGTCGCCCCGGTGCTCACCTTCGGCGACCTGGACGAGGCGGCGGCACTGGCCGGCGCCAGCGAGTACGGTCTGTCGCTGGGCATCCTCAGCCGCGACGTGATGAAGGCGATGGCGTTGGCCGAGCGCATCCCCAGCGGCATCGTGCACATCAACGACCAGACCGTCAGCGACGAGGCGTTGGCCCCGTTCGGCGGGGTCGGCGCCTCCGGCACCGGCTCCCGGTTCGGTGGGCCGGCGGCGAACATCGAGGCGTTCACCGAGACGCAGTGGCTCACCGTGCAGGGTGACATCACGCGCTACCCGTTCTAGGCCGTCGGACCCAAGGAGGCATGGATGCGTACCCAGGTCGGCATCATCGGAGCGGGACCGGCCGGTCTCATGCTGTCGCACCTGCTGCACCGGCACGGCATCGACTCGGTGGTGCTGGAGAGCCGCAGCCGGGAGTACGTGGAGCACCGGTTGCGCGCCGGCGTGCTCGAACAGGGCTCGGTCGACCTGCTGCGCGACACCGGCCTGGGGGCCCGCCTGGACCGGGAGGGGCTGCGGCACGAGGGCATCGAGCTGCGCTTCGACGGCGAGTCCCACCGGGTGCCGATGACCGAGCTGACCGGCCGGGCGATCACCGTGTACGGCCAGCAGGAGGTGGTCAAGGACATGATCGCCGCCCGGCTGGCGGCGGGCGGGACGATCCTGTTCGAGGCACCCGCCGACCGGTTGTCCGGACTGGACACCGCCCCGGTGGTCCACTTTCGACACCAGGGCCGGGCCGAGGAGTTGCACTGCGACTTCGTCGTCGGCTGCGACGGCTACCACGGGATCAGCCGGCCGGCCGTGCCCGAGGGGGTGCTCACCACCTACGAGCGCACCTACCCGTTCGCCTGGCTGGGCGTCCTCGCCGCCGCCCCGCCCGCCGTGGAGGAGCTGATCTACGCCCACCACGAGCGCGGTTTCGCCCTGTACAGCATGCGCTCGCCGCAGATCTCCCGGCTGTACCTCCAGGTTCCGGCCGACGAGGACATCGCCGACTGGCCGGACGAGCGGATCTGGGCCGAGTTGCGTACCCGGTTGGAGACGGTGCCGAACTGGACGCTCAACGAGGGTCCGGTGCTGGAGAAGTCGATCACTCCGCTGCGCAGCCTGGTGGTCGAGCCGATGCAGTGGCAGCGGCTGTACCTGGCCGGCGACGCGGTGCACATCGTGCCGCCGACCGGGGCCAAGGGCATGAACCTGGCCCTCGCCGACGTCGCGCTGCTCGGTGACGCCTTCGCCGCCTGGTACGCCGACGGCAGCACCGACCTGCTGGACGGCTACTCGCGTACCGCGCTGCGGCGGGTGTGGCGGGCACAGCAGTTCTCCTGGTGGATGACCTCGATGCTGCACCGGCTCAACGCCGACGACCCGTACGAGGCGAAGCTCCAGTCGGCAACCCTGCGCTACGTCACCACCTCCCCGGCGTACGCGACAAGCCTCGCCGAGAACTACGTCGGCCTGCCCGAGGTGTGAGGGAGAGGCCCTTCAACGTCTCAGGAGTGCGCGTTCGACGTCTCAGGAGTGCGCGGCAGCCTTGCGCGCGAGGATGAGCTGGAAACGGGGGCTGCCGTCGCGGTGCGTGCCCAGGGCGGGCAAGACGGCGTCCGTCGCGGTGAAGCCGGCCGCCGTCAGGTCGGCACAGAGCCCGGGCAACGGCGCGCTGTGGTAGTACATGACGAACGGCGGGCGCCAGACGACGTTGCGTACCCGCATGACCAGGTCGAATCCGCGCGTCATCCAGTGCGACACCGAGGTGGGCGGTGCCGTGCCGATCGGGATGGCGAAGAGTCCGCCGGGCCGCAGCGCCCGGTACACCCCGGCGAAGAGCGCGGGCCGTTCGGTCGGCAGGAAGTGTCCGAGCGCTCCGGCGCTGACCGCGAGGTCGAAGCCCGCGGCGAACGGCAGCGCCCGAGCGTCGGCCCGGACCCAGGTGGCATCCGGGTACGCGCGGCGGGCCTGGGCGAGCATTCCGGCGCTGAAGTCGACGCCGGTGATCCCTTCGGAACACAGGGACCGGAGCACCCGCATGCCCGCGCCGGTACCGCAGCACACGTCCAGGCCGTGCGCGAACGACCCGAGTTCGGACAGCGCCTCGACGGTCGCGTCGAGCACGCTTTCCGGCGTACGAAAGGGCGTGTGGTCGAACTTCGGCGCCAGCAGGTCGTAGCCGCGCTCGACCGAGGAGAGCGCCTGGACGCACAGCTCCCGCAGCGACGGGCCTTGTGGCGAGAACACCGGCCGAGGGTACCTGCCGACCGTCACCCGCTCCGGCCTAAGTCGGGCCGTACCGCAGTTCGTCAGTTGCGGTTCGCGCTCACGTAGTCGAGGGAGGCGGTGAATTTCTCGACCGGGTCGCCGAGGATCATCCACGGCCACTCGGTGACCATGCCGTCCAGCAGTGCGAACGCGTGCCAGGCCGCGTCGAACTCGTCAGCCAGTTCGAAGGCCAGCGCGAACGTCGCAACTCGGGGTGCCCAGCCCGGGCCGGCAGGGATGTAATCCGGGTGGAAGATGGAGTTCTCCGCCGCGGCGAGCAGCTCCGTCCGGACCTCGTCCGAGACGATGTAATCGTTGGCCTCCGCTCGTTCGGTGCGGTCCCACTTCTCGATGTGGGCGACGGCCACCAGCTCATGCAGGAGACTGTTGGGTCCGGCCGCAGCGGCAGCACCCCGGGCGAAGTCGAACATCTGCTCATGACTACCGGACCATTTCGCGCACAGGTACTGCAGCCGCTGCTCGTGCGCGACGAGGTGCCCGGGGTGCAGTCGAGTCACCGCGTCGAACCGCTGCTGAGCCTCGACCGCACCGATGCCCAGCCCGCGGGCACTGGTCACCAGCCACGCCCACGCCGTCACGTTGTCCGGTTCGCGGGCGATCACCTGCTGCAACGTCGCCTCGGCGTAGTGCAACCGCTCGTGGAATCCTCTGAACTGCTCGGCACTTGTGTACCTGGCCAGTTTGCCGCCGCGTGCCTCCCACGCCCAGTGCACCGCGTGACAACCGGCTACCAGCAGCGGCAGCGTCGACTCCGGCTCGGCGTCGATCCAATCGCCGATCCAGTCCTGAATCCCGTCGACCCCGCCGACGGCCTCCATCAGGAAGGCCAGTTCGTCCGGGTCGGCTGCCATGGTGAGCAGCTCCCGGGCCCACTTCCACTTGCGCTTCTCCAGCGCCCGGATCAGGGCCTTGCGGTGCGGGTCACCGTAGGTCGGGTCCAGGACCGGCTCCGTCGGGTGCTTCTTGAACGGCCACATGCCAACCCAACCTCCGTGTCGTGCGCCGCACCGGCCGCCGATCCTAGACGATCATGGTTGGGCGCAACGACGTCGGAGTCGCGGGAACCAGCACGGGCCGCCGTCCGACTAGGTGATCGAGCGGCGGGCATCCGGGCGACGGCCGGCAGCACTGACCCGAAGGGCACGGGCCAGGTCCGCAGCATGACCTCCTCACCCGATCGGAACACGCATGTCTCTGACCGAATTGTCCGACGAGTCCGCGTCGGAGTCCCTCCCCGGCCCGGTACCCGCCAGCTCACCACGGCGCGCCGCGCCGCTGGCGGCGTTACTGCTGCGCCTGCACTTCTACGCCGGGGTCCTGATCGCCCCGTTCCTGGTGGTCGCCGCGCTGACCGGCCTGGCGTACACCGTCACGCCGCAGCTGGATCAGCTCCTCTACGGCGACCAGCTCACCGTCGCCAGCGTCGGCAACCAACCGAGGTCGTTGGCCGATCAGGTCACCGCGGCCCGCAACGCCCACCCGACCGGCGATCTGGTGTCGGTGGCCCCGGGTACCGGCGACCAGACGACCCGGGTCGTCTTCGCCCTTGAAGAGTTGGGCGAGAAGCAACACACCGTCCACGTCGACCCGTACACCGGCGAGGTTCGCGGGCAGCTCACCACCTGGTTCGGCTCCACCCCGGCCACCACCTGGCTCGACGACCTGCACCGCAACCTGCACCTGGGCGACCTCGGGCGGCACTACTCCGAGATCGCCGCCAGTTGGCTGTGGGTACTGGCGCTCGGCGGCATCATCCTGTGGTGGCGTCGCCGGAACAACGGACGTGGTCGCGCCAGGCACCTACTGGTTCCGGACCTGTCCGCCGCCAAGGGGGTACGGCGAACCCGGAGCTGGCACGCCACCACCGGTGTCTGGCTCGCCGTCGGGTTGCTGTTCCTCGCGGCCACCGGGCTGACCTGGTCCCGCTTCGCCGGTGCGAACTTCGGCGCCGGGTTGGACGCGCTCGACGCCCGGCGGCCGGTGCTGTCCACCACGTTGGACGGTGCCCCGAGTGCCGGTGGCGGCGAGCATCAGCACGGCGGCGGTTCGGCGTCGGCGGCTGCCGACCCGGCCACCTTCGACCGGGTCCTGGCGGTGGCTCGGGACGCCGGCCTGTCCGGGCCGGTCGAGATCAGCCCGGGCGGGCCCGGTACCGCCTGGGCGGTCGCCCAGACCGACAACACCTGGCCGGTACGGCTGGACCAGGTCGCCGTCGCCCCGGCCACCAACGCGGTCACGGCGCGCAACGACTTCGCCGACTGGTCGCTGCTGGCCAAGCTCAGCGCCCTGGGCGTACAGGCGCACATGGGGCTGCTCTTCGGCGTGGTCAACCAGATCCTGCTGGCCGCGCTGGCCCTCGGTCTGCTCTGCGTCATCGTGTGGGGCTACCGGATGTGGTGGCAGCGCCGCCCGACCCGGGCCGACCGGCGAGCCCCGGTCGGCACGCCACCGGCGCGTGGTGGCCTGCGCGGGCTGCCCTGGTGGGTGGTGCTGCTCGGCGTGCCGGTGATCGTCGCGGTCGGCTGGGCGCTGCCCTGGTTCGGCATCCCGCTGCTCGGCTTCCTCGTGGCCGACGTCGTCGTCGGCGTGTTCGCCCGCCGAGGTGCCGGCCGCCGAGGCGATCCCGCCCCGACCTCGGCCGGGTGACCTCGAAGCCGTTCCGGCGGGACGCTCGCCCTCCGGACGTCGACGTTCCGCCGGGACGGTGTCGATCGTGGATTCACCCGCTTCGGGGCATGGCGCGCGGCGGCGTTACGGGGTAGAAACATCTCGTCCCCGTTTCTTCACACCGTGATACAAGTCAGCCTGATGAGAGAGCGCTCTCACACGCCCTGGTCCATCGTGTCGTCGGGTCCGCCATCAACCGGCCCGACGGGAAGGACGAACGCATGCCGACCCCACCACCACAGCGGCGACTCGGTCGAGCACTGGCCTTCGGGTTGGTGCTGACCACCGCCGCGGTCGCCACGAACACCCCGGTCAGCGCGGGCCCGCCCCGACCGACCGGCCCCACCTTCGGTCCCAACGTCACGATCTTCGACCCGAGCATGCCGGTCAGCCAGATCCAGGCGACCCTCGACGCGGCGCACGCCGCGCAGGTCAACAACGAGATGGGCACCACCCGGCACGCCTACCTGTTCCGGCCCGGCCACTACGGCACGGCCGACCAGCCGCTCCAGATCAAGGTGGGCTACTACACCGAGATCTCCGGCCTCGGGGCCTCCCCCACCGACGTGGTCATCAACGGCAAGGTCGAGGCGTACAACCGGTGCCTCACCGAGGGCGGCACCGGCAACTGCATCGCGCTCGTCAACTTCTGGCGCACGCTGAGCAACCTGTCGCTGCGCATCAACGCCGCCGGCCAGGACGACTGCCGTGCCTCGGCGAACTTCTGGGCGGTGTCCCAGGCGGTGTCGATGCGTCGGCTCGACATCAGCGGCGGCGGCCTGTCCCTGATGGACTACTGCACCAACGGGCCGCAGTACGCCAGTGGCGGCTTCATCGCCGACTCCCGGCTGCCGGCCACCACCAACGGCTCGCAGCAGCAGTGGCTCACCCGCAACAGCGAGGTCGAGAGCTGGTCCAACGCCGTGTGGAACCAGGTGTTCGCCGGGGTGGTCGGCGCGCCCGACGACGCCGGGTTCCCCGACCCGCCGTACACCACCCTGGACACCACCCCGCTGAGCCGGGAGAAGCCGTACCTGTTCGTCGACGCCAGGGGCAAGTACCAGGTCCGGGTGCCGGCCGTACGCCGCGACACGCGCGGCATCACCTGGGGTACCCGGATGACGCCGGGGCGGACCATCCCGATCGGCGACTTCTTCGTCGCCCGGCCGTCCGACCCGGTGCACGTCATCAACCGGGAACTCGCCCGGGGCCGACACCTGCTGCTCACCCCCGGGGTGTACGACGTGGCCCGCAGCATCGAGGTCCGCCGGCCCGACACGATCGTGCTCGGCATCGGGCACGCCACCCTCACCGCGGTCGACGGCGCGGTACCGCTGAACGTCGCCGGGGTGCCCGGCGTGGTCGTCGCCGGGGTCACCATCGACGCCGGCCTGAAGGAGTCACCGGTGCTGCTGCGCGTCGGCCGCGAGCACGGCCGCAACCACAGCACCCCACGCAACCCGATCACGCTGTCCGACGTGTACTTTCGGGTTGGCGGCCCGCACATCGGCAAGACGGACACCGCGCTGGAGGTCAACAGCGACCACGTGCTGATCGACCACACCTGGGTGTGGCGGGGCGACCACGGTGTCGAGGGCTTCACCGAGGGCGTCAACGGCGACACCGACCGCTGGCGGACCAACACCGGTCGCTACGGCGTCGTCGTCAACGGCGACCACGTCACCGCCACCGGCCTGTTCGTCGAGCACTTCCAGCGGTACAACACCGTGTGGAACGGTGAGCACGGCACCACGATCCTCTACCAGAACGAGCTGCCGTACGACCCGCCCACCCAGGCGGACTGGCACAACGGCACGGTCAACGGGTGGGCCGGCTACAAGGTCGGCGACCGGGTCCGCCACCACACCCTGCACGGTGGCGGGGTGTACGTGTTCAACCAGAACAACCCGTCGATCCGCACCGAGAACGGCTTCGAGGTGCCGGTGCGACCCGGCATCCGGCTGCACCACATCATGACGGTGAACCTCAGCGCGGGCACCATCGACCACGTGGTCAACGGTGTCGGCGAGGCGGCCGGCATGGACCGGGTCGGCGCTCCGGTCTACCTGGAGCAGTACCCGTAGCACCGCGGGCGGGGGCCGGCGGCTCGCCGGTCCCCGCCGACGCGGTTCAGTCCACCACCGGGCTGCGGCGCTCCAGCAGGACGACGTCGCGCCAGCGGCCGTGGTGGCGGCCCACCCGCTCGCGGGTGCCGACCACCCGGAAACCGGCCCGCCGGTGCAGCGCCAGGCTGGCGGTGTTCTCCGGGAAGACACCGGACTGGATCGTCCAGATGCCCGCCGCGTCGGTCGACTCGATAAGCGCGTCGAGCAGCAGCCGGGCCACTCCCCGCCCCTGGGCGGCCGGATCGACGTAGACGGAGTGCTCCACCACTCCGGCATAGACCGCCCGGGCGGAGGTGGGCGACACGGCTATCCACCCGATGACCGGCCCGTCCCCGTCGACCGCGACCAGTCGGTGCGCCGGCAGCCGGCCGGCGTCGAAGGCGGCCCAGGTCGGTGCGACGGTCTCGAAGCTGGCGTGGCCGCCGTCCAGCCCGGCCTGGTAGATCGCCAGTACCCGGTCGGCGTCGTCCGCCGTCATCGGGCGCAGCCGCACCTCGGCCCCCGCCGGCTCGTCTCGGATCATGGGCGAATCGTAGGCGATGGCGCCGGGACGGCCCGTACGGCGCTCGGAACCGCACCGCAGCACCGACACCTCGGCCGGACCGGTCGCGGATCGAAGCGCCACTCGCCGGTCGGGCCAGACCCGGCGACCGCTGCGGGCCACCGCACTAGCTTCCGGGCCCCCGCCGGTAGCGCTCGCCGTGGCAGCCCAGTCGACGCGAGCGGAGCCGTCGGGCGGTACGCCACCGGCCGGTGGACGCATCCGGCCTCCCGGACGAGTCGCGCTCCCCCTCCGCCACGTGGACGACCGTGTCGAAGGTGCTGGTGAAGCGCTGGCGCAGGGACGGTGGCAGGGGTGCCCGGCTGACCCAGCGGCGCAGCCGGGGCAGCGAATCCCGGCCCCGGGCCGCGTCGAGCAGCGCCGCGTACATCGCCGACGTGCCGTGGAAGACGGTGACCTGTTCGCGCAGCATGAGGTCCAGCGCCGCCGGGCCGGTGAAGCGGCCCAGCAGCACCAGGGTCGCTCCCGCCCGGAAGGTGCCGGTCAGCGTGACGGTCTGACCGAACCGGCCGCCCAGCGGCAGGCAACCGAGCACCACGTCGGTGTCGTCCGGGTCGACCTCGGTCCGGCCGGCGGGGTCGAGGTCGGTGTCCGCGAACCCGCCGGTCCGGCCGGGTGGGACGTCGCCGAGATCCTCCAACCGGGGTACGTCGGACGGGCCCCGGCCCGGACCGACCGTGAGCAGCGGGACGCCGGCCCGTACGCTGATCCGCCGCCCGGCGGCCAGGTGCGAGGTGTGGCAGACCAGCAGCCGCGCCTCCCGGGCCAGCTGGACGGCCTGCGGACCGACCGGCACGGCGACCGGTACGGCGACCGCACCGGCGACGAGGGCACCGAAGTAGACCCGGGGGAAATCCACCACGTTCGGCGCGAGCAGGGCCACCGCGTCACCGCCGCGCACCCCGGCGGCCCGCAGCCCGGCGCCGTAGCAGCGGGCCTCCAACCACAGTTCGGCGTACGTGACCCGGACCCGGCCGTCGACGACGGCGACCGTGTCGGCGTGCCGGTCGGCGGAACCGGCCAGCACGGTCGCCGGGGAGAGCGCGGTCATCGCGGCGCGTCCGCGTACAACCGGCTGACCGTCTCGGCCACGCAGACCGGCTTGCCACCGCCGTCGCCCGCCACGGTCACCGTGGCCACCAGCTGTGCCCCGCCCTCGAACGGGCTGACCTGGTCGATCGTGGCGACGACCCGCACCGAGCTGCCGACGCGTACCGGTGCGGGGAACCGGACCCGGTTGAGGCCGTAGTTGACCCCCATCCGCACCCCGTCCACCCGGTACAGGCGGCCGACCAGCGCGGGCAGCAGGGCGAGGGTCAGGTAGCCGTGGGCGATGGTGCCGCCGAACGGCCCGGCCGCCGCTCGTTCCTGGTCGAGGTGGATCCACTGGTGGTCGTCGGTGGCGTCGGCGAACAGGTTCACCCGACGCTGGTCGATGGGGAACCACGGACCGGGGCCGAGTCGTTCGCCGACCGCGGCGGCCAACTCGTCGAGGCTGGCGAAGCTTCTCATCCCAGGTGCCCTCCGAGCTTCGTGTAACCGCGCAGCAGGTCGCGGGCGATGATCAGGCGCTGCATCTCGTCGGTCCCCTCGAAGATCCGGTACAGCCGCACCTGCCGGTACCAGCGTTCGATCGGCAGCTCGCGGGTGTAACCCATCCCGCCGTGGATCTGCATGACCCGGTCGACCACCCGGTTGACCATGCCGGCGCCGTAGAGCTTCGCCATCGAGGAGGCGTGCCTCGGGTCCAGGCCGGCGTCGACCGTCCAGGCGGCGCGCAGGATCAGCCAGCGGGCCGCCTCCAGCTCGGTCTCCGAGTCGGCGATCATCCACTGGATCGCCTGGTTGGTGCCGATCTTCGACCCGAAGGTTTCCCGGGTGTTGGCATGGTCGATGGCCATCCGCAGCGCGCGTTCGGCGATGCCGACGGCGTGCGACGGGATGGTGTAGCGCCCCTTGCCGATCCACTGCATCGCCAGGGTGAAACCCTGCCCGATCTCGCCGAGGATGTTGCGGTGCGGCACCCGTACGTCGTCGAAGAACAGCGAGGCGGGCCCGCCCTCGCCCATGGTGGGGATGAACTCCGACCGCCAACCCATCGCCCGGTCCACCAGGAACGCGGTCGCCCCGCCGTCGCGGGCCCCCCGCTCGGGGTCGGTGACCGCGATGACGATGGCGAAGTCGGCCTCGTTGCCGCCGGTGATGAAGGTCTTCTCGCCGTTGAGGATCCAGTCGTCGCCGTCCCGGCGCGCGCTGAACCGGATGTTCGCGGCGTCGGAACCGGCACCCGGCTCGGTGATGGCAAAGCAGGAGTTGCGCTCCCCCTCGATGGTGGGCAGCAGGAACTCCTTCCGCTGGTCCTCGGTAGCGTGGAAGAGGATGTTGTCGGCCTCGCCACCGAAGCGGAACGGCACGAAGGTGCGGCCGATCTCGGTCCAGATCAGCGACTGGACGACGGCGGGCAGGTCCATGCCGCCGTACTCCTGCGGCGTGGCCAACCCCCAGAAGCCGAACTTTCGGGCCTTGAGCTGCAACTCCCTCAGCTCGGAGCGTTCCAGGCCGGGCTGGTGGGCCCGCTCGCGCCGCAGCAGTTCCTGCTCCAGCGGCATGACCTCCCGGGTGATGAAGTCACGGGCGGTGTCGCGGATGGCCCGCTCCTCGTCGGACAGCCCGAAATCCATGTGCGCACGGTTCCTCTCGCTGGTTCAGAAGGCGTTGACGCCGGTCAGCGCCCGCCCGATGAGTAGCTGCTGAATCTGGCTGGTGCCCTCGTAAAGGGTGGCGACGCGGGCGTCGCGCAGGTACTTGCCGACCGGGTACTCGTCGATGTAGCCGTACCCGCCGTACACCTGGATGGCGTCGTTTGCCGCGCGGACGGCGGCCTCGCTCGCGAACAGCTTTGCCATCGACGCCTCGGTGGCGAACGGCTGGCCCCTGTCGATCAGGTCGGCGACCCGCCAGACCAGCAGCCGCGCCGCGGCGGTGTCGACAGCGATGCCGGCGAGCAGTTGCTGCACGAGCTGGTGGCCGGCGATCGGTTTGCCGAACTGCGTACGCGTTCCGGCGTAGCCGACGGCGGCGTCCAGGCAGCCCTGGGCGATGCCGACGCAGCCGGCGGCTACCGACATCCGGCCCTTGGCGAGGGTGGCCAGCGCCAGCTTGAAGCCGGCACCCTCCGCGCCGAGGCGGGCGGTGTCGGGCACCCGGACGGCGTCGAGGACGAGTTCGGCGGTGGCCTGCCCGCGTAGGCCCAGCTTGCCCTTGATCTCCGACCGGGCGAGGCCGGGGCTGTCGGTAGGCACCAGGAACGCGGTGATCCCCCGGTGACCTGGGCCGCCGGTGCGGGCGAAGAGCAGCGCCACGTCGGCGGTGGTGCCGTTGGTGATGAACGTCTTGCGGCCGGTCAGCAGCCAGTCGTCGCCGTCGCGGACCGCCCGGGTGGCGAGCGCCGCCGCGTCCGACCCGCTGTCCGGTTCGGTGAGCGCGAAGCAGCCCAGCGCGGTACCGGAGCAGAGCTGAGGGAGCCACCGTTCGCGCTGCTCCGGCGTGCCGTGGGTGGCGATCGACTTGGCGACCAGGCCGAGCGACACCGACACGATGCCACGGACGGCCGCGTCACCCCGGCCGAGTTCCTCAAGCACCAGGCAGTACGCGAGGTGGTCGCCGCCGGATCCGCCGTACTCCTCGCCGATGGTGAGGCCGAGAAAGCCGACCTCGCCGAGCTTGCCGACGAGGGCGGGGTCGACCGCCTCGCGCCGGTCCCAGGCCGCCGCGTGCGGCACCACCTCGCGGTTGACGAAGTCGGCGGCGAGCGAGCGGACCGCTACCTGCTCGGCGGAGAGGTGAAGGTCCATGGCAGTAAACTAGCGCTGCAAGTTTTATGCTGTCCAGACCCCTGTGTGGCAAAGTTCCCCGCGAGACACCATCCGAAGGAGGACACCCATGCCCCGGCCGCGACAAGCCCTGCTCAGCCGGGAGCGGATCGTCGAGGCCGCCGCCGCGTTGATCGACGCCGAAGGGCTCGACGCGTTCTCCACCCGCCGGCTCGCCGCCGCTCTCGGCGTACGCGGACCCTCGCTGTACAACCACTTCGCCACCAAGGACGAGATCCTCGACGCGGTCGCGGACAGCATCACCGGTCAGGTCGACGTGTCGTTCTTCGGCGAGGTCGACTGGCGCGAGGCGCTGCGTCGCTGGGGGCACTCCTACCGGGCCGCCCTCGCCGCCCACCCGAACATCGTGCCGCACCTGGCCCAGGGCCCGGGTCGACGCCCAGCGGCCCTGACCATGGCCGACGCCGTCTACGGCGGGCTGGTCGCGGCGGGTTGGCCACCCGCCCGGGCGACGCACATCGGGGCACTCATGCGCTACTTCGTGATGGGTTCCGCGCTCAGCTCCTTCGCCCAGGGCTTCGTGAAGGATCCGGGGCTCTACGCGGAGCAGTACCCGCACCTGAGTCAGGCCCACCGCCTCGCCGAACACCAGCAACAGGTCGACGAGGGCGCCTTCGCGCTGGGGCTGGAGGCGCTCATCGACGGGCTGTCGCACACCTACGAACGCGTCGTCGGCCCGCTGCCACCCCTCCCGCCAGCCGGCCCGGCGTACTAGAGTCCAAACTTGCACCGCTAGTTTTAGGTCGAGGTGAGGAGCCCATGGAATCCGTACGGACCGACTTCTACCTCGACGGACGCTGGGTGCGCGCGGCCGGCGGAGAGCCGTTGGCTGTGCACAACCCGACGACCGAGGAGGTCATCGGCACCGTCCCGGCCGGCACCGCCGAGGACGTCGACCGGGCCGTTGCCGCCGCCCGGGCCGCCTTCGAGGGCTGGGCGGCCACCGATCCCGCCGACCGGGCCGCCCACCTCGACCGGCTGCACGCCGCCCTCACCGCCCGCACCAAGGACATCGCCCACACAGTCGCCAGTGAACTCGGCACCCCGCTGAAGGTCGCCACCCGCGTCCAGACCGGACTGCCACTCACCGTCCTGCGCAGCTACGTCGACCTGGCCGCGCACCCGCCCGCGCCGCAGACCGTGGGCAACTCCCTAGTGGTACGCGAACCCGTGGGCGTGGTCGGCGCGATCACCCCGTGGAACTACCCGCTGCACCAGATCGTCGCCAAGCTCGCTCCCGCCCTCGCCGCCGGCTGCACGCTCGTGCTGAAGCCGAGCGAACTGACCCCGCTGACCGCGTACCTGCTCTTCGACGCCATCGACGAAGCCGGCCTGCCGCCCGGCGTGGTCAACCTGGTCACCGGCACCGGACCGGTGGTCGGTGAGGCGCTGGCCGGGCACCCCGACGTGGACCTGGTCTCGTTCACCGGCTCCACCGCCACCGGCCGGCGGATCACCCACCTGGCCGCCGACCGGATCGCCCGGGTGTCGCTGGAACTGGGCGGCAAGTCGGCGAACGTGATCCTCGACGACGCCGACCTGGCCAGCGCAGTGAAGGTGGGCGTCGGCAACGCATTCCTCAACTCGGGCCAGACCTGCACCGCCTGGACCCGGATGCTCGTCCACCGGGACCGCTACGACGAAGCCCTCGACCTGGCCGCCAAGGCGACCGACGGCTACCGGCTCGGTGACCCGTTCGATCCGGCCACCCGCCTCGGACCGCTGGTCTCCGCCGCGCAGCGGGACCGGGTACGCGACCACATCGCCCGGGGTCTGGCCGACGGCGGCCGGCTCGTCGCCGGTGGACCCGACGCTCCCGTCCCGCAGCAGGGCTGGTTCGTCGCCCCGACGGTCATCGCCGACGTCGACAGCGACAGCGCCCTCGCCCAGGAGGAGATCTTCGGGCCGGTGCTGGCTGTCATTCCGGTGGACGACGACGACCACGCGGTGCGGGTCGCCAACAACTCCCGCTACGGACTGGCCGGCGCGGTCTGGTCCGGCGACGAGGAACGGGCACTGCGGGTGGCCCGCCGGCTACGCACCGGCGCCGTCGACATCAACGGCGCACCGTTCAACCCGCTCGCCCCGTTCGGCGGCTACAAGCAGTCAGGTCTCGGCCGCGAGCTGGGCGTACACGGGCTTGAGGAGTTCTGCGAAGTGAAGGCGATCCAACGGTGAAGGGCCTGGTGGTTCGCGGCGTCGGCACGCCGCCCAAGGTCGAGCCTGTCGACCCGCCCGCCACCGGCACCGGCCAGGTACGGGTGGCGGTCAAGGCGGCAGGCGTCTGCCACTCCGACCTGTCCATGGTCGACGGCACCATCGCCGCGCCGTACCCGCTGCTGCTCGGCCACGAGGCCGCGGGCGTGGTCGTCGAGGTCGGCGACGGCGTCGACCGGGTAGCGGTCGGTGACCACGTGGTGCTCAACTGGGCACCCCCGTGCCGCGACTGCTGGTACTGCGGGCACGGCGAGCCGTGGCTCTGCGAACGCTCCGGCAACCCGGCCGCCACCGCCGGGCACACGATCGACGGCACGCCCCTGCACGTCACGCTCGGCCTCGGCGCGCTCGCCGAGCAGGTGGTGGTCTCGCAGCAGGCAGTGGTGGCCGTACCTGCGGAGCTGCCCTTCCCCACCGCCGCGCTGCTCGGCTGCGCGGTGCTCACCGGCGTCGGCGCGATCCGCCGTACCGCCGACGTCCGGCCCGGCGACTCGGTAGCCGTCATCGGTCTCGGCGGCGTCGGCCTCTCCGCTGTCGCCGCCGCCCGCGCGGCAGGCGCCGCCACCGTCGTCGCCGTCGACGTCGCACCCGCAAAGGCCGACCTGGCGTACGCGGCCGGTGCGACCGACTTCCTGCTCGCCGACGACACCCTCAGCCGCGCGGTACGGACCCTCACCGGTGGCCGTGGCGTCGACCACGCGGTCGAATGCGTCGGACGGGCCGCCACCATCCGCGCCGCCTGGCGAGCGACCCGACGCGGCGGGCAGGTAATCGTGGTCGGCATGGGCGGCAAGGACGACATGGTCGCCCTCAGCGCCCTGGAGATCTTCCACTCGGCCCGCACCCTGCGCTCCTCGGTGTACGGCTCCTCCGACCCGGACCGCGACGTGCCCGAACTGGCCCGCGCGGTGCTCGACGGCACCCTCGACCTGGATTTCCTGGTCACCGACCGGATCACCATCGACGACGCACCGGAGGCGCTGGCCCGGATGGCCCGGGGCGAAGGCGCCCGCACCGTGGTCCTGTTCGACTGACGCAGGCCAGTGGTAGGAATGGTGCTGTCGCTGGTCAGCCCACCCCGAGGGAGATGGCTCCTGCTCCGACGAGCTAGCTGCCCAGGGGATCGAAGCGACAGGCCACGCCGTTCCCGAAACTAGAGGCTGGTCCGTTCAGGGTGCATGTCGTTGACCATCTCGTGCCCCGGCAACCTCGCGCAGTGCGACCCGGGCTGCGCTCCGCAGACCGGGCACGGCCGCCAATCCTGGACCGGGCCGGCGTCGTGGCCCAACGTCATGGCAATCTCACTGATCTCGTCGGCCAGGTCGTGCAGGGCCGGGTCGCGGTGCCGGACGGCAGCCTCGTGGATCTGCTGGATCGACCGTCGCGCGCGCTCCAGGTTGCGCCGGGCGGGAGC